>DAOUMH010000055.1:0-30196 GCA_034411815.1 Dehalococcoidales bacterium
AGCTAGGATACTTGACCAGATTCTGGACGGAGATAAGGACGCCCTGACCAGGCTAAAGCCGGGAAGTCCGGAGCTAAAAGAGGCGCTATCCCTTTTACTGGGCCTGAAGGGAAAATCCTCAGGATTTCTGAAGAACTTGAAGGCTCTATTCAGACGGAATCTGCCCGAGCTTGAGCCTGCCCTTGATAATTTCACAGGTATTACCGAGCTTCTGGAGACCCTGGGTTATGACTATCAGATTGATATAGCTTCAGGCAGAGGCTTTGAATACTATACTGGTGTGATTTTCCAGCTCTTTATAGGTGGGGAGAAGATAGGTGGTGGGGGGAGATACGATGCCCTTATTCCTCTGATGGGTGGCAGGGATATTCCCGCCTCAGGTTTTGCCCTTTATCTTGACAGTTTGATGGATCTGGTAAAGCCGGAGCTTCTGGCTAAACCCCTGAAGGGAAGGGTCCTAGTTAGGGCTAAACCTAGCCAGCCGGAGGCAGTGAAAGAGGGTTTCAACATTGCTGGCCACCTTCATAAAGCTGGGTATGTGGCTGAGGTTCACCCTGGGGGACGGGAGGCGGCTAACTGGAGGTGGACGCTTGATGTTCAGAGCAAAGCACCCCTGTTTGTTTTGACCGACCAGGTCAATCACAAGAGGTTTGAGACGCAGACTGCCAGCGAGGTTATGGACTTGTTAGGGGAGAGTGTGGATACCGGAAGAGGGGCTTGAAAGGATGAGGTCTCTTCAAAACTCCTCTTCTCGCTTCTTTAGGGAGGGTTTAAGGGGGTGAGGTTAATAGATAAGCGTTTAAAGATAGCCCTGCCTAAGGGTCGCTTGCTAGGTGAGACGGCTGCCTTGCTCCAGAGAGCGGGTTGGGGGCTGGGTGGATACCACGAGAAGGCTCGTTTCTACCGTATTCAATCCCAGAGGTTTCCCAATCTCCTGGCCAAGGTGTTCCATGAGAAGGATATTCCTATTCAGGTAGCAGTGGGGAACTATGACCTAGGGATTTGTGGGCTGAATTGGGTTGAAGAGCTCCTGGTTAAATATCCCAGTAGTGGTTTGGTTAGGGTAAGAAGCCTGGGCTATGGGGGGGGTATCTTATATATGGCTGCCAACCGGTCTGAGGTGACGCCTACTGTGGAGGGGTTGCAGGAAAATCCGGGCATTATCCGCATTGCCAGTGAGTACCCCAATCTTGCCGAGTCCTTCGCTCTGAGGAACAGGCTGAGGCGGTTCAGCATCTTCCCTCTGTGGGGAGCGGCAGAGGCCTACCCGCCGGAGAGCGCCGAGCTGGCGCTAGTCTCGGCGGGGTCAGATGAGGAGCTTGCCAGCAGTGACCTGGTGCCGATAAGCAATGTCCTTGGTTTTAGCACATATCTTATAGCCAATCAGACAAGCTGGGAGTCGAAAGACATAAGCGAGTTATTGCTCTCTATTAGAAGTAGTTTGGCTGTCTGTTAAAGAAGTTGTAGCTTAGGCGATTCATTATTGACATTATTGGTAGCGTGCGCCACACTAAAAGTAAGGGTGAGTGAGGTCAAAATATCACAAAGTGTTGAGTTTTCCAGGGACGCTGTGAAAAGACCTAAAAAAGCAGGTGACCGATGTTCTTCTGGAGGGGTGACTGAGGGTGTAATTTGGCTGGCTTTGCCTGATGGGCATCAACAATTGCCTACTCTTGAGCTGTTGAGTAAAGCCAGCATTGAGCTTGATGATTACCCTTCAGCGGTGGGTAATCGCCGGCCGACTACTAGCTTGGCTGGCGTTATCATTAAGGTAATTAGACCACAGGATATGCCGCTGCAGGTAGCTAATGGTAATTTTGATCTGGCTATTACCGGAAGGGATTGGCTGGTAGAGCATCTCTGCCAGTTTCCGTCCAGCCCGGCAGTGGAGATTCTGGACCTAGAGTTTGGGAAGGTGAAGATAGTGGCGGTAGTAAGCAAGGATTTAGCTGTGGCTGATGTCTATGGCCTGAGACAGCTTAACTCTGAGCGTTTGGCACCAATTAGGTTAGCCTCGGAATATGTAAACATAGCTGATAGGTATGCCAGGGACAATCACCTTGGAATGTATAGGGTAATTCCCACCTGGGGAGCCAGTGAAGCCTTTATTCCCGAGGACGCTGACCTATTGATAGAGAATACCCAGACGGGGCGAACCCTGTCCCAGCATAACCTCAAGATTATAGATACCCTTTTTGAATCAACAGCTTGCCTGATTGGCAATACTAATAGTATGTCCAGTTCCAGTAAGGGCAAGAGAGTAAAGTCCGTTACCGAGACCCTGCGAACTGCAGTAGAGAAAAGCTAAATTGGAAATCATTGAAGGTTTTCAGTCCGCAAAATCTGCCCTGTCGCGGCAAGTTCCAAGCGAGTTGTATCCGGTTTCGCCAGCACTCGGCCGAAGGATAAAAGATATGTTTGGGACCGATAGTCCGGAGCAAGCGGTTAGGCAGGTTATCAGCGAGGTGCGTTGTAGAGGGGATGCTGCTCTTTATGACTTGACCTCGAAGATTGATGGCGTGAGGCTATCCTCACTGGAGATAGGTAAAGAGCAGATAGTCGGCGCTTACCGCGAGGTGGATTCTGGACTGGTATCGGCGCTCAATCTAGCCGCCGAACGCATACGCTCCTTCCACCAGGCTCAGAGGGATGCTCTCTGGGGCAGGACTGCAAAGCAGGGCTCGGGGCAGCTGATACGTCCGCTGGAGCGTGTCGGCATCTATGCTCCCGGCGGCAGTGCCAGCTACCCCTCAACGGTGTTGATGACTGCCATACCGGCTAGGGTCGCAGGTGTCAAAGAGATTATTCTGGTTACACCGCCAGGCTCAAGCAAGGCGGTTCCCCTGTCCACACTGGTAGCCGCCGATATTGCTGAGGTTGACCGCGTCTTCTGTGTAGGTGGTGCTCAGGCAATTGCTGCCTTGGCCTTTGGCACCGAGTCTATTCCCGGCGTGGATAAAATTTGTGGCCCGGGTAATATCTTTGTTGTTCTGGCTAAGAGGCTGGTATACGGGGTGGTTGACATTGATGGGCTTCAGGGACCGAGTGAGGTGTTAATCATAGCTGACGAAGCAGCTAACCCTGGATATTGTGCTGCTGACCTTTTAGCCCAGTCTGAACACGACCCTCTGGCTTCAGCGATTTTGGTAACTACCTCACGGCGATTAGCCGATGAGGTTAACCTGGAGATTGAGCGGCAGCTAAAGGATTTGCCTCGCCGGGCTATAGCTGCTGAATCTTTAGAAAACAATGGGAGAATAGTAGTGGTGGCTAATGTAGATGAGGCTATAGAGTTAGCTAACCTGTATGCCCCCGAGCACCTTTGCCTGATGATAGACGGGGCTGATTCATACGTTGATAGGGTCACTAATGCCGGGGGCATATTTATCGGCGAAAACTCAACCGTGGCCCTGGGTGATTATGTAGCGGGACCAAGCCATGTTCTACCTACCGGGGGGACTGCCCGCTTCAGCTCGCCACTTAATATAGGTGATTTTATTAAGATTTCAAACTTGGTTGCTGTAGATAAGACTGGCTTAAAGCAACTGGGGTCGGCGGCCTCGACTATTGCCAGGGCTGAGGGGCTTGATGCTCACGCCCGGGCGGTTGAGAGGCGGTTGGCAGGAGATTAGGGAGTGTCTAGGGATACGGGTATAGAGAAATTGATACGCTCTGATTTGGTTACCTTTGGTGGTTATGCCCCCAGTACATCCCCGGAGGTATTAAAGGGGAAGGTTGAAGTCCGCGTAGAGGATATTACCAAGCTGGATGCCAATGAGAATCCCTACGGCTGTTCCCCGAGGGTATCCCGAGCTCTGGCTACCTGTGCTTGTTTAAATGTCTACCCTGATGATGGACAAACGCAGCTCAGAAAGTTGCTGGAGGGGTATACCGGCATCGGGGCTGAGCATATCGTGGCCAGTGGCGGCAGCAATCAGCTGATAGACCTTATTCTGCGTCTGTTTATTGAGCCGGGCGACGAGGTGATAGGTTGTGTACCTACCTTTGATTTGTTTCGCTTCAGCACGGAGATGTGCCGTGGTCGGCTGGTCGAGGTAACTAGGGACGAAAACTTTGCTGTTGATGTTGGGGCAGTAAAGGCAGCCATAAGTAAAAAGACCAAGATAATAATTCTGGCTAATCCCAATAGTCCTACGGGGAATATAACCCCCCAGAAGGATATACTGGAGATAGTTGATAGCGGACTGCCGGTGTTAGTTGATGAAGCCTACTACGAGTTTAGTCGGGAGACAGTGGTGCCGCTGTTTGGTCAGCACAGGAATTTGATGGTGCTACGAACCTTCAGCAAGTGGGCCGGGCTGGCTGGTTTGAGAGTTGGCTATGGTATCTTTCCACCCGGGATTGCTGAGTATCTGCTGAGAATAAAAATGCCGTATAATGTGAATGTAGCGGCTCTGGTTGCCGTTCGGGAATCGCTGGAGGACATTGATTTTCTGATGGACAGGGTAGGGGCTATAGTTGCTGAAAGGGAGCGGCTTTTTGGTGAGTTGGAGAAGCTGAGATGGTTAAGACCCTTCCCTTCGCAGGCTAACTTTATCCTCTGCTCGGTCTTGAAGGGCAAGGCGAGGGGACTTCGGCAGAGGCTGCAGGATAAGGGTGTACTTGTCCGCTACTTTGACAGGCCGCTTTTACAGAACTATATCCGTATCAGCGTCGGTAGACCAGAGCAAACCGATATCCTGATAAAAGCACTCCGGGGACTAGAGGAGGAGGTAAATGGCTAGCAGGCTGTCTGTAGTTCAAAGAAAGACCAAAGAGACCAATATTAGCTTGGAGCTTAATGTTGATGGCAGCGGTAAGAGTGATATAAATACCGGGATTAAGATGTTTGACCACCTGCTGTCTCAGGTAGCTCAGCACGGGGTATTTGATGTAAAGATTTCAGCCACCGGGGATGACCAGCACCACCTGGCAGAAGATGTTGCCCTCTGTTTGGGCAGAGCCCTGGGGGAAGCATTGGGAGAGAAGCGGGGTATTACCCGGATGGCAGATGCTACAGTGCCTATGGATGATGCCTTGGCTATGGTGGTGGTGGACATCAGCGGACGGGGGTATACCGTGTTGGATATGCCCTTCAGTGATAATGATATGACTGGCTTTCCCACCGACCTTATCCGCCACTTCCTGGAGTCCTTTGCCTCTGGGGCTAGGCTTAATCTCCACGCTAAGATTATTTACGGTATCAATGACCACCACAAGGCAGAGGCTCTGTTTAAGGCGTTGGGCAGAGCCCTGGATAGGGCTACTAGAGTTGACCAGCGGATTAGCGGCGAGCTCCCCAGCACTAAGGATTTGTTGGAGGGCTAAGAACTAGAATAAGAGATTGATATTTATGGTCACACGGGTAGTAGCTTCCAGCAAAACAGCCCTCAGACAGAAAATACGACTAACTATTCTTTTTTTGATGCTTTTAACCTTCCCCATTACTCTGAACTATTTTTCAGTATTCCTGATAATTGAAGGGTCTGCTCAGGGAATAATGACCTTCAGTTTCTTCTTCTGGAGTCTATTTATTCTCGCCGGGCTCTTTTTTGGCAGAGCAGTGTGTGGCTATGTTTGTCCTTTAGGTGCTATTCAGGAGACCAAAGACAGGATGGCTCCCAGAAAGCTGGCCAGTATAAAATATTTGGCGGTAATCAAGTATGTTCTTGCTGTTGCCTGGGTTGGGGCAATTGTTTACGCTGCTATTCTTGCCGGTGGATATAAGACGGTTAACCTGTTATATAACACTGAGTCAGGGGTTTCGGTTGATAGTGTTCAAGGCTGGATTACCTATTTTGTGATTGTTTTGATAGTCCTGTTGCCAGGTTTCTTTGTTGGCAAGAGGGGATTTTGCCGCTATTTTTGCCCTTGGGGCGTATTAAATATTGTTGGTACCAAGATAAAGAACTTTTTCGGGTGGCCGTCGCTTAATTTGAAAGCAGCCAGTGCTAAATGCAAGGAATGCGGGACATGTGCTAAGAATTGTCCGATGAGTTTAGAGCCTTTTAAGATGGTACAAAGCTGTTCCATGAACAATACAGAATGTATTTTATGTGGTACCTGTGTGGATAATTGTCCTAATGGAGTAATAAGGTACTTTTGGAGCCGGCCGTAAGAGTTAAAGAAGAATTATTTTAGCTTTCTGCCCGTCAGTCTTTCGTAGGCTTGCTGGTATCTTCTGGTGGTAGCCTCAATAACATTGGGGGGGAGCATGGGGGCGGGTGGCTCTTTATTCCACCCTGACTGAACCAGCCAGTCCCTGACCGGTTGTTTATCATAGCTTGGTTGAGACTCACCCACTTTATACAGTTCGGCGTCCCACAGGCGGCTTGAGTCTGGGGTCAGTAGCTCGTCAATAATAATGAGCCTGTCATTATCCAGCCCGAACTCCAGCTTGGTATCGGCAATGATAACACCCCTGTCCTGGGCATATTGTTGAGCGTAGCTGTATATTGCCAGACTCTTCTCCTTTATCTCTTCAGCCAGAGTCTCGCCTGTAAGCCTTTTCATTTCATCTATGGTCAAGGGCTGGTCATGCCCGGTTTCTGCCTTGGTGGTCGGGGTAAATAGTGGCTGGGGTAACTTCTGGCTCTGCTGTAAGCCTGTAACCATGGGTAACCCGGAGATGGTGCTACTTTGCTGATATTCTGCCCAGGCTGAGCCGGCAAGGTAGCCGCGTACTACACACTCAACGGGAATACGCTTTACCTGCTTGACAATCATAGACCGACCCGCTAGGTAGGTAGGGTAGTGAAAAGAGCCTTCGGCAGCGAGGTAGGAGTCAAGGTGGTGAATATCATCAACCACCTCTATCAGGTGGTTGGAGACTAGGTGTTTAGTCTTCTCAAACCAGAAGGCGGAGAGTTGATTTAGGACTAGGCCCTTATCAGGGATACCGCAGGGTAGTACCGAGTCAAAGGCTGAGATACGATCGGTGGCAACAATGAGCAGCAGGTTATCTAGGTTATAGGTATCCCGCACCTTACCTCGGATAAATAGAGGTAGCGGCAGGTCTGTATTTATTAGTACTGATGGGCTACTATCCATACTCTCCAACACCATTTACTATAGCATTTGCTATCTGATTAGTAAACAGTCTCACTGCCTGTTCCTTGACATAGCTGGCCTAGATTGCTAAACTACCACTACTGGAGTCCTGATATTTGATTGCTTTATTACCAATCCCGTTAAAGAGCTTTAGTTGGTAGAAAAAGTGTCAGAACACCGGAGCCGGGGGCTAGTTTATATTTTCACTGGTGATGGGAAAGGTAAGACATCAGCAGCGATAGGTGTAGCGCTTCGGGCTTTGGGCCACTCTTTGAGGGTATATATTGCCTTCTTTATGAAGGGTGGATACTCTTACGGTGAACGAACCGTCCTATCCAAATTACCCAATGTTACGATGGCCAGCTTTGGTGGCTCGGAGTTTGTTGACCCGGCAAATGTTAAGCCGGAGGAGATAGGGCAGGCGGAGCTGGCTCTGGCTGCTGCCCGGGAGGCCATGCTCAGTAGCAACTACGACTTGGTAGTGCTGGATGAGATAAATGTGGCTGTAGCCTTTAAGCTGGTTGAGTTGGAAGAGGTGGTTAAGCTTATTGAGGATAAGCCACATAGTGTGGAGCTTATCCTTACCGGTCGTCGGGCTGATTCCAGACTAATTCAAATGGCAGACCTAGTCACTGAGATGTTGAATATTAAGCATCCATATGACAAAGGAATGTTGGCACGGAAGGGGATTGATTACTAGAGACCGTCTGTGTACGGGAAAGGAGAAGGTATGAGTATCACACTGAGTGTAATCAAGGCTGATATTGGGGGTTATGTGGGACACTCCGAGTCTCACCCGGATGTCATTGCCAAGGGCGAGGAGAGCATGGCTAAGGCCAAGAAGGGGGGGGTGTTGGTTGACTATTGTGTAACCAAGTGTGGTGATGACCTCCAGTTGATTATGACCCACCAGCATGGCGTAGACAGTGAAAAAATCCATAGGCTAGCCTGGGATACCTTTGTTTGCTGTACCGAGGTGGCCAAGCGGCTGAAGCTTCACGGTGCCGGGCAGGATTTGCTGTCTGATGCGTTCTCAGGCAATGTCAGGGGGATGGGGCCGGGGGTAGCTGAGATGGAGTTTGAGGAGCGGGAGGCTGAGACCGTAATTGTTTTTATGGCTGACA
This sequence comes from Dehalococcoidales bacterium, assembly GCA_034411815.1. Classification (GTDB taxonomy): domain Bacteria; phylum Chloroflexota; class Dehalococcoidia; order Dehalococcoidales; family DAOWJC01; genus W53-108. Next base: position 8,175 of record DAOUMH010000055.1, read on the forward strand.
AGACCTCATCCGGGGCATGGAATGTACCGTTATATAAGATGTTTGCTGATCCGTTTAACACGATTGGTTTGGTTATTGCGGGTAATATGCATGGTGGCTTTACCTTTGAGGTACACGATGTCAAGGAACACAAGAAGATAACCTTTAATGCCCCTGAGGAGATTTACGACCTGCTGGTTTTTATAGGGGCACCTTCACGCTTTATGGTGAAGTCGGTCTATCATCGGGAGAGTAGAGAGATAGCGGCTGTATCCTCCACCCAGCGCTTGGCCTTAATTGCCGGACGGTATGTGGGGAAGGATGACCCGGTATGCATTGTTCGTTCTCAGGGGGAGTTCCCGGCGGTGGGAGAGGTACTGGAGCCGTTCGCTTTCCCTGTCCTGGTGGAGGGGTGGATGCGGGGCTCGCACTACGGTCCCCTTATGCCAGTAGCTGTTGAGGATAGCATCCCCACTCGCTTTGATGGCCCCCCCCGGGTTGTGGCTGCTGGCTTCCAGCTTTCCGGAGGCAAGCTGGTGGGTCCTCGGGATATGTTTGCTGATAAATCCTTTGATAACGCCCGCCAGCAGGCAAGTGATGTGGCTGATTTTATGCGCCGCCACGGTCCATTTGAGCCACACCGTCTGCCGCTAGATGAGATGGAATATACCACTATGCCTCAGGTAATGAGAAAGCTGGAAGGAAGGTTTACCGACCTGTAACCACTGCTAGAACACTCTGGCGACTTCTTCGGTAGGCGGGGTCAGGGGCATGTACAAGCTTCTCTTAGCGACAAATAATCAAGCCAAGGTTCACGAGTATAAGAGCCTTCTCCAAGACCTGCCCTTTAAGCTGGTTACTCTGGCTGATGAGGGAATTGCAACTGTGGTTAGTGAGGTGGGGGAGAGCCTGGAAGAGAATGCCAGATTAAAGGCGACGGTGTTAGCTACCCAAAGCCGGTTACTGACCCTGTCCGACGATTCTGGGCTGGAGGTTGATGCCTTGGGGGGTGAACCCGGACTGTTATCGGCTCGCTATGCTGGTGAGGGAGCTTCAGATAAAGATAGGGTCAGCTACTTGTTGTCACGGCTTGGGGATGTACCGTGGCAGAGACGGTCTGCCCGTTTCAGGTGTGTTATTGCTGTAGCCGAACCCGGTGGAGATGTGGGGTTTTGTTCTGGGGAGTGTCGGGGGTTTATAACCTTTGAGCCAAGGGGTGAACAGGGCTTCGGCTATGACCCGATATTTTACCTTCCCGAACTGGATAAGACGATGGCCGAGCTACCCCTGGAGATGAAGAACTGGATTAGCCATCGGGGGCAGGCGGCTAGGAAGGTACATCAGGTGCTGGAAGGCTTGTCAAGGGGCGGTAAGTAAGAACTAAATCCATATTTTGGGCAGTGACATCTTGCTCGGCATCTTGGGGAAATTGATGGAGGTGTAAATTGATTCTTAAGGGACTGGTAGTGGGACCATTTGCTTCTAACTGCTACATTATAGGCTCTGAGTCTGGTAAAGAGGGAATGATAATTGACCCTGGTGATGACGCTGGGGCAATCTTAGGGGTTGTCAATGATGAGGGGCTTAAAATAGGTATTATTGCGCTGACCCATAACCATATTGACCACATCGGAGCCTTGAAAGAAGTCGGGGAGGTAACTGGTGCTGAGGTGGCTGTTCATGCTGACGATGCCGGGTCTCTTCAGGAGCAGGCAGTGGATACAATGTTTGGTCTTTCCTACCCGCCTCCGGCTCCTCCTGACCGTTTGCTCAAGGGTGGAGACAGCATAGACGTTGGAGACTTACACTTCCTGGTTCTGCATACCCCGGGGCACAGCCCGGGTAGTATTTGCCTTGTGGGGGAAGGGGTGGTGTTCAGCGGGGATACCCTGTTTAGATTCAGCGTAGGTAGAACGGACATAGCCGGTGGTAGCTATAGTCAGCTAATGAATAGCATCCATACCAAGCTTATGGTGTTGCCTAGTAATACCATAGTCTATCCCGGCCATGGTCCTGAAACTACTATCGGCGTCGAGCGCCAGAGCAATCCCTTCCTGCAAAGGTTAACTTAACCCTCTAGGTAACACAAGAACCCCCAGGCAGAACAAGCCCTAGATAATCCACAGGGGACAGAGCACTAGGGCGACTGTGGCTATCAGTTTGGCGACAATGTGCAGCGATGGCCCCACGGTATCCTTGAGGGGGTCACCGACAGTATCGCCAACGACGCCAGCAGCATGTGCGGGTGAACCCTTGGAGATAACATTTCCCGCCTCATCCTTGAGCTGTCCATCCTCAATGTATTTCTTAGCATTGTCCCAGGCACCGCCACCATTATTCATGAAGGAAGCCAGGAGAATAGCGGCGAAGGTTCCCACCATTAGGAAGGCACCTACTGCCATCGGGGCATTATATCCAGGTATGAATCTAAAAATGACCCCGATTGCTACCGGAAGAAGCACAGGGAGTAATCCAGGAGCAACCATCCCCTTGAGTGCTGATGAGGTGGTGATGTCGACGGCCCTGCCGTAATCAGGCTTTGAGGTTTTATCCATGATTCCGGGGTCAGCTTTAATCTGGCGCCGGACCTCATCTATGATCTTGCTAGCGGCTCCTCCTACAGATTTGATCCCCCAGGAGCTGAATAGGAAGACCATCATGATAGCTAGAATGCCGCCGATAAGAACCTCAGGGCAAACAAGGTTTATGCTGAATAACTCTCCCTCTTTACCTTGGAAGAGCAGGACTCTGTCAAAATAGGCCTGGAATAGTAGAAAGCCGGCCAGTCCTGCCGATATCATGGCATATCCCTTGGTCAGGGCTTTGGTGGTATTGCCGGTGGCATCGAGATGGTCGGTAACCCGTCTTATCTCGGGGCCGGCCCCGGTAAACTCGTTGATGCCGTTAGCGTTATCAGTTATGGGTCCGAAGGTGTCCTCGGTCAAGATAAAGGGACAGGTCATTAGCATACCCATAGTAGCCACTGCTGTGCCGTAGGCACCGCTCATCCACCACGGAGTATCTAAGCCGGCAAGGGTACCGAACCAGTAAGAGAGGGCGAGGGCAATACAGATGATGAGAGCTGTTGGCATAACAGTCTCGAAGCCTACAGCCAGGCCGGTAACGATGGTGGTTGCCGGACCGGTGCGGGAAGCCTCGGCAATAGACTTTGTCGGTTTGAATCTGGCTTCGGTGTAATACTGGGTCATATAGATTGCTACCACACTGGCCAGGATACCAATAATACCGGCGGCGGCGAGCCATAGCCATCCCCCGGGACACATCGGACCGAACATGATCTGGCAGGTGAAAAACATGGCTATGATACTGAGAGCCAGGGCCACAAAGTAACCGCGATTAAGCCCGTTCATCGGGTTCTCTTCATCACTGCGGCTGTGTACTGTCAGTATACCGAACATGCTGGCAATGAGGCCGAAGGCACGAACTACCAGCGGGAAGAGCACCCAGCCTACAGCAATAAGTGGGGCAATCCCTGCCTTCAGTGAGATTATATATAGGGTCACGCCTATTATCATGGCGCCGATGTTCTCTGCTGCTGTGGATTCAAAGAGGTCGGCACCACGCCCGGCGCAGTCGCCAACATTGTCACCGACCAGGTCGGCGATTACCGCTGCGTTGCGAGGGTCGTCTTCGGGAATTCCAGCCTCAACCTTGCCGGCGAGGTCGGCTCCCATATCAGCGGCTTTTGTGTAGATACCACCGCCTAGCTGGGCGAAAAGGGCAACCATGCTAGCCCCGAAGCCGAAGCCAACAATAAGATGGGGAGAAATCTCAGGATGGCTGGCCCCGCCGAAAGCGAAGAACATTACTGTTACCCCCAGCAGGCTCAGCGCAACAATGAGAAAACCGGAAACTGCTCCGCCGCGCAGGGCTACATTGATAGCCTGGTTTAAGCCCCGGTGGGAAGCGGCAGCACAACGAACATTTGACTTAACCGCAATCCACATGCCGACGATTCCGGAAACACAGGAACAAAGGGCACCGGCAAGGAATGCTACTGCTGTTCTCCAGCCTAATCCGAGGGCTGATACTCCCAGCCTCTCAAGTTCTGTCGGGCTGCTCAGCATACCAAGTAGGATGCCGATTACCGCTGCTACGACAAGAGCAGTTATGCCGATAGTGGAATACTGCCGCCTGATAAAAGCCCAGGCGCCCTCCGTAATACTGGTACTGACTTCCTGCGCCTCTGCTGTCCCCTCATTTTGGCGCAGGATATATCTTGCCAGGGCTACGGCGAAAATAATGCCTATACCTATACCTACCGCCACCACCCAGAAAATCCCCGGAATTTGTGACATATTTCCTCCTTTACATGCCTTTAATTTTTCCCTTGAATCTTCCTAAACCTATCCTCCAACTCCTTTTGACTCATAACTAATGTCAGGTCACTGCGTGTCCTTTCTAGGATACCACGAACCATATCGGTAGTGCGTCGCAGACCCCCGGTTATGGCATCAGGAAAGTCCATGGTAACTAAAATATTATAAATGTCGTCCATAGCCGATAATAGTTCTTCGCCTCGCGACAGGTCACCCTTTCTCATACTATCGAGGAGATAGCGTCTTAGCTCACCTACGGCTTCGCCCAAACCGTTCATGTAGGCTGCGGCGTCAATGCCTAGCCCTTCAGGGTCAGGAGGTTGTTCACCCATCACCAGGGCAAGGGTAATACTGCCTTCGGCAAACTCCTTCTGAGAGTCTCTGATAAAGCTGGTGTTGATAAGCTCACTGCAGGTGGTGATGGTTTGCTCGACTTCACTAAGCAGGTCACGGGCTGACTGCAGCATCTCCTTGGCCCGGTCAAACTCCTGGCGGTGCACAGCGCGGATAGCACCGCTGCAATAACGGATTACTTCACGACACAGCGGTAAGACCTTTTCTCTAGCCTTATCTTTGGCTGAGAAGCCCTGCCGAACACGGTCAGCAATGGAATCTAAATTATCCGTTAATCTGCTCACTTTGCACTTCAAGCCTGGTTACTATTTGTCGGGCTGCTTCTTCGGGAGCCTCGGCTCCGACTATATTACTGATTACCGCTACCGAGTCAGCACCAGCCGTTATGACCTCGGCGGCGTTGTCCTTGGTAATGCCACCAATTGCTACCAGGGGTAGAGTTATGGCTTGCCTGATCTGGCGTAGCCTGTCTAAGCCAACTACCTTTGCCGTTTCTTTGGATGGGGTTGGGTAGATTGAGCCAACGGCAATGTAGTCGGCGCCTTCGGCTTCAGCGGTAGCAGCCTGGTCGGCGGTGGTTGTTGAGCAACCCAGAATTTTACCCATCGGCAGCAGTTTGCGGGCAATAGATACAGGCAGGTCATTCTGTCCCAGGTGCAACCCATCAGCATCAGTGGCCAGAACCAGGTCAAGGTAATCATTTATTATAAAGGGTACATCGTGCTCGGAACATAGGTTTTTAAGCTGTTGGGCTATAGGCAGGAGTTCCTTTTTATTATGGAGTTTATCACGCAATTGAATCATCCTAGCTCCGCCGTGGATTACCTGAGCTGCCACCTCGGTATGACTGCGTCCTTTTAGGGTTTGGGTGTCTATAATGACATAAAGCCCGACTATGCTCTGTTTCTTATCCTGGCGCAGTAGCTTGGAAAGTAAATCCTGTTCTATCGTGTACAAATTAAATCGAGCTTGCTTGAACCTCTCCGAGTCCAATTCAGGGATAGCCTCTGGAATCTTGGCCAGTTCTTCCATAACTCTCAGCGATTCTTGAACCCTTCTGGCATTAGCTATCACCGCTGTGGGTAGTTCCCTTTGTCTCTCTTCCCCGGGAGCTTCGATATTGATGCCAACATCACCCTCCGCATTTCGTGACTGAAGAAGTTTCTGGTTGAATGACCAGGCACCTCTAATTAGCTGGTGTCGCATAGTTTTTAGCCGCTCGGTTAGGTTGGTATCACTAAGCACCAAGCGAGCTAAATCTTCAAGGAGGCGAAGCCCCTCACCAATACGGTTCAGGTTGGCATCAATGATGCGCAGTGTTTGGTTTGGTATTGCTTTTGGAGAAGCCACACCTACAGGTTCTCCTTCAGGGACTTGGGTAACTCACCTTCCCTGGCTGCTTGGATTTCCTCCTTAAGCTGAGGAGGCATTTCTATATTTGATTCCCTAAACTTTTTTTCCGTCCAGCGACCTATATTGCGAGGGTCTTTATAGTAGTCGGGGTTGGGGAGCATTTGGGGCTCGCCAGCTTCCTCGTGGATGGTTTTCGCTGACTTGTGGTAGGCGAAGCTGGATATAATGCGGGATAGGTCGTTGCTGCCACAGGCGGGGCATTTATCAACAGTGGCGTTGGCCATACCCCTTATCAAGATACTGGACCTCGTATTGCACTTCTGACAAAGGAATTCATATACCGGCATAAAAACCCCCAAGTCCTCCCAGTGGCTAATCTTAGCACACTCAGCTTGGTCTGTAAAGTTGGGGTAGCTCTCAGTCCTCCCCTACCGCATTTTCAATAAGCTCAATTCGTGAGAGTCTTCCCTGCTGGTCTAGCTCTACCACTACCACATCAATGCGCCATAATTGGGGTAGGTTATCGTGGGTCTGTCGGTAGCGGAAGGCGGTAGCCTTCATCCTTTCCTTTTTGGCGGGTGTGATTGATTCTTCAGGGCTACCGAACTCCAGGCTCTTTTTAGTCCGCACCTCAATAAAGGCAAGGTAATCCTTGTACCTGGCGACAATGTCAATCTCGCCCTCGGGGCAGCGGTAGTTGGTTTCCCAGATGTGGTAGCCTTGCTTTTTTAAAAAATCCTTAGCCATTTTCTCGCCTAGAATTCCGGTGTCTCTACGGCTCATTTGTGTGCCCTTCATATGTGTGTCTGCCTTGCCCAGAGGTTGGGTGTATTATATCTCTGACCGGCCGGAAGGATTGGCGATGGATGGGGGATGGCCCCAGCCGGTGCAGGCAGGCGAGGTGCTCCTTGGTGCCATAGCCTTTGTGTCGAGCAAATCCATAGCCGGGATAGGTTTTATCCAGCTCTACCATAAGCTGGTCTCGGGCTACCTTGGCGATGATAGAGGCACAGGCAATGGAGAAGCACAGCTCGTCACCGTTAGTTATCCCCTTCTGGGGTAGTGACACCTCGGGGAGGAGCATATAGTCTATGAGGAGGGACTCGGGCGGTGGTGAAAGCTGGTCTATACCCAGTCTCATTGCCATTTGCGTTGCCTTGATTATACCGCGGGCATCTATTACTTCATGAGGGGCCATGCCGATACCTATGCCCACAGCTATTTCATGTATATGATGAAACAAGAGCTCGCGCTTGGCCGGGCTCAACTGTTTGCTGTCTTTCACCAGCTTTCGCCAGGGGGTGTCTATGCGGTGGGGTAAGATGACGGCAGCAGCTACAACCGGGCCAGCCAGGGCGCCGCGACCCACCTCGTCAATGCCGGCGATACGCTGATAACCCTGTGCCTCAAGCCTATTCTCTTCAACGAATGATGGTGTCTGCACCTTCAATTATCCCTCCACCGAGGACAGCATCACCCTGATAGAATACCACGGCCTGGCCGGGGGTGACTGCCCGCTGGGGCTGATGAAAATCTACCTTAGCTACTCCATTATTAAGGTAGAGGCTGGCTGCAACCTCAGGCGACTTGTGGCGGATTTTAACCGTTATATCGCTCGGCTCATTAGGGGCTGACTCCGATACCCAGCTTAGATTGCTGGCGGAGAGGGCATTACTTAGCAGCTGGCTCTCCGAACCTACCACCAGTCTATTATTGGCTGTGTCAAGCCTGAGCACATATAGGCGTTTATTTGAGTTAAGCCCCAAGCCTTGCCTTTGTCCCACCGTGTATTGAGCTAGGCCATCGTGTCTGCCTAATACCCTGCCCTCGGTGTCAATAATATCTCCGGATTTGAGAGCGACGTGCTTAGCTATAAACGCCCGATAATCGTTGTCAGGAATGAAGCAGACATCCTGGCTATCATGTCGGCTACTGCCGGGTAAGCCCAGTTTAGCCGCTGATTTTCTTACATCTGCTTTGCGGCGGTTACCCAGGGGTAGTAGCAGGTGTTGGAGCTCCCTTTGCCCGAGGGTGTAGAGGAAATAGGACTGGTCTTTGGTCTGGTCTACTGCTTTAAGCAGACGGTAGCCATTCGGCGTGGGCTCAATTCTGGCATAGTGGCCGGTGGCTAGATAGTCCATCCCCATTTCTAGCACCCGGTCAAGAAGGAGGCCGAATTTTATGCTCTGGTTGCAGGCAGTGCATGGGTTTGGTGTGTGCCCCAGGCTGTACTCCCGACAGAAGTAGTCGATGACCAGATGCCGGAATTCTGTCTCAAGGTTTAGCTTATATAGGGGAATATCCAGGAGGTGGCAGGTGAGCTCTAAATCAGAGGTAGGATAGCTGTGGTCTGACCATAGCTGCATGTAAATGCCGCTGACCCTGTGGCCAGCCTGTTTTAGCAGGACAGCCGTCAGTGATGAGTCCACCCCGCCACTCATAGCTACAGCCACTCGCTTCTGGGACATATTTCTGACTCAGACTCCCTAGCTTGAGAACAGTTGTCTTACCCTCTCCCAGATAATCTGCTCTACCTTCTCTTTAGGCTGGCTGGCATCTATCACCAGCCAGCGCTCCGGGTCATCTCGCGCCAGCTTGAGATAACCTTCCCTGACCCTCTGGTGAAAGGCTATGGCCTCCTGCTCAAAGCGGTCTTGCTTTTTGGTCTTTTTACGGGCAAGTCCTGCCTCTACTGACATATCCAGTAAAACCGTCAGGTTGGGGACTAGCCCCTGGGTGGCAGCGTTATTAATGGTTCTGACTGCTCCTAAATCTAACCCCCGCCCGTAGCCCTGGTAGGCGGTGGTAGAGTCGGTATAACGGTCGCAGATGACTACCTTGCCGTCTTTTAGGTTGGGCTGGATTATCTTAGTCACCAGTTGAGCGCGGGAGGCGTTAAACAGCAGTAGCTCGGTAGACGGTGATATATCTATATTTTGGGACCACTTCAGCCAGTGGCTGAGCTTCTTGCCCAGGGGGGTGCCGCCGGGTTCCTGGGTTAGAATAGCGGGGGTAGCTAGCTGCGACAGCCTTCTATATAGTGCTCTGGCCTGGACAGTCTTGCCACTCCCCTCCCCACCCTCAAAGGTGATGAATAGAGACATAAAAGCCCTCTTTATCTTTCTTCATATCTTCATAGACGAAGATAAGCTATTTCACTGGGCTATCACTGTTCAACCCATTGTTTTCAGCAGGTCTTGAATGGAGGCGAAGTGTCCGCCGTCTAGTGAAAGTGTTTGTCCGGTCATATAGCTTGACGCCTCTGAGGCAAGGAAGAGGGCGGCATTGACCATCTCTTCGGGTTCACCTATCCGCCCTAGAGCGGTGTTCTTGGTATATTCTTTGGAGATTGCCGGGTCTGACCATAACAGCTCGGAGAACTTTGTTCTCACTACTCCCGGGGCAATGGTATTTACCCTTATATTATACTGTCCCCACTCCTGTGCCAGGACCTGGGTGAGCATGATTACCCCTGCCTTGCTGATGGCATAGATCCCCATACCAACCCCGGGCCTTATCCCGCCTACGGAGGCTATGTTGATAATGTTACCGCCACCTTTTTCGCTCATTATCTTGCCTACTGCTTGGCTCAGGAAAAAGAAGCCTTTGAGGTTCAGTCCTATGGTTACCTCCCAGGCTTTTTCGGTTGCGTCTAGTGCCGGGCCGTATACCGGGTTGGTTCCAGCGTTGTTCACCAGGATATCAATGTGACCGAACTCCTCCATCGACTTTTTAACCAGCTCTTCAATCTCTGGGAGGTTGCGAAGATTGGCTGGCACGGCCAGTACTCTTCTTCCCGTCCGGGCTATTTCCTGGGCTGCAGCCTCCAGGTCAGGTAACTTGCGGCTGGCGATTATTACATCAGCCCCTGCCTCTGCCAGGCCCAGGGCGATGGCTTTACCAATTCCGCGACTGCCCCCGGTGACCAGGGCTACCTTCCCCGGTAGACGAAATTTGTCCAAAATCGGTTCTCTTCCAGGTGCTGCTTTGTCTTCGTTGCTCATAGGTCTGTCTCCGTTAATCCCTCTCCCCTTAAGAAGGGGAGAGGGAAAATAATTTAATAAAGGGGCTCCGCCCCTTTTAAACCTGTTACCAATTTGTCATCCCATTTATAGAAAAATTGTAGATGACTATAATCCATTCTATCACTTATTATGAATTTTTACATTACCTTTAATCGGAGAGTATAATCGGCCTACAGGAGGTGAGTATGGATGAGAGAGGTCGCGATGAGAAGGTTAGTCCGAATGATGCTGCACTTTTGCTTCTCAAATTTACCAATGATACTGTTGGTGGCTTTGTAAAACGCCTAGGAGAAGAACCTAGTATTAATAAAAGTTCTCAGCTACCGAAAATAGAGCAAGAGTTAGTTTTCTTTTCTTGGTTCGCCTTAGATTACTGGATATCAAAGAGTTTCAGCAAAGAGGAGTCAGAGGCTATTAGAGACGCCCTAACTATTCATCTACAAAATTTGACTGCTGGTAGTCAAGATGGACAGAACATGGTGGATACCATAAATGAACGACTAGAAGCCTATTCTCAAATAGCCAATGAGAAAATGGAAGACAGTGCAAAATACTTTAGTTTTGGGACCAAGCTATCCGATTATTGTGATTTGCAACATCCTTTTTTGTGGATAACGGCTCCTGAAATTTTTACCTCAGTACTCGAATATGTTTCAATTTTTGTTAATAAAGTGTCTACTTAGCATTGTGGTTCGTTCCTAGTGAAGATACCCATTCCCTTACGTTCACCCTCTGTAAATCCTCACCCTTCTGTTAGGGTCTTTGCCGGTGCTTTGCGAGCATACCTTGTTCCTCTCCGCTATCAGGTGCTGCAGGCGCCGGATGTAGGCGCTCTGAGGGCTGAGTTCTACCGTCTCCTGACCATTTTTCACCTGCTCGACAGCCTCTTTTGCCTCATTAAGTGCAATCTTGAAGGAATCTGCTTTATCCGTGCTCTCTGTGGGACAGATAGTGTTTAGTAACTGCCTGATTTGGGGGGGTGTGTTGCTCTTAAGGACATAGATGGGCACATTGGCTATCTCAGCATCCCTGACCTTCTGCGGCTTGCGGCGATAGTAGTTTTTGGAGGTTATAAACAGGTCGGTGTCATTCAGGTTATTAACTATGTCTAGATTTAGTTGCATCTCCCTTGCCATCTGCTCAAGCTTTGTCCGGTTTATGCCGAAGAGGTAAAGTTTGTGTGGGTTATCCCTCTTGGTCGGTCGCTTACCCCTGGTGGCTTTCTTGATAGTGGTAATCGGCTCTACCATTTCTGTCCTGACCTCTCCCGTATCATCCAGCCAGCGAGTCTCGGTGGCTATAGGCTGGCCACGCAGGATGGCATCAACCGATTCGCCCACATCGGCGTGGATGGCTACCTTATCCCGGTCCTGGATTTCAACCACGATATCAAAAGTAGGTGGTGACATGCGCTCCAGTATGGACTTCTGGGTGCCTCTCCGCTTGGCTTCCTCATCACCCAGGGTTACCGTCTGAATGCCACCAATGAGGTCAGATAGAGTAGGGTTCATCATCAGGTTCTCCAGAGTGTTGCCGTGAGCGGTACCTACCAGTTGAACCCCTCGCTCGGCAATAGTTCGAGCTGCTTGGGCTTCAAGCTCGGTGCCAATCTCATCAATAACGACTACCTCGGGCATGTGGTTTTCTACGGCTTCAATCATTACCGCATGCTGCACGGTGGGGGTGGTTACCTGCATCCGCCGGGCGTGTCCGATGGCGGGGTGGGGGATATCACCATCACCGGCAATCTCATTTGAGGTGTCCACGATGATAACCCGTTTTCTAAGGTCGTCGGCCAGCACCCGGGCTACCTCACGCAGCATCGTTGTTTTACCCACCCCGGGGCGCCCTAGGAGCAAGACGCTCTTACCCGATTCAACGAGGTCTTCTATAACCTTTATGGTGCCGAATACAGCTCTACCCACCCGGCAGGTAAGCCCGACAATATGCTCCTTGCGGTTGCGGATGGCCGAGATGCGGTGCAGGGTGCGTTCAATTCCAGCCCGGTTGTCATCTCCGAAGCTGCTGATATGAGAGGCAACATAGTCAATGTCCTGCTCGCTGACCTCCGTGGGATTGAGAATTACCTCTCGCTGGGGGAGGCGGGCTTCAGGAGGGCGACCCAGGTCAAGGACTACTTCTAGCAGTTCACTGATGTCCTCTTGCTGGCATAGTGGCTGGTAAATGTGTGGCGGGAAAATATCAAGCAGGGCTTCTAAATCGTCTGTGATTACCTTCTGCAAAAGTATCCTCCACTGGCACTATTCCTGTGCTACCAACCCCTGGATGCCAGTAGCTCCTCAGCAGAGATTTGCTTTATATCTAACCCGGGCATGGCTTCTCCCAGATTCTTGGAGACCTCGGCGATGATTTTAGGGTCTTGATAGTGGGTGGTGGCTTTAACAATCGCCTTGGCTCTCACCTCCGGGTTGTCGGACTTGAATATACCCGAGCCGACGAAGACGCCTTCGGCACCCAGTTGCATCATCAGGGCGGCATCGGCCGGGGTAGCCACCCCGCCAGCAGCGAAGTTAACCACCGGTAGTTTTCCCGTTTTGTGTATCTCCGCTACCAGTTCAAAGGGGGCTCCCATTTCCTTGGCCTGTGCCATCAGCTCATCCTGGGGGGTGTTTACCAGCCTGCGGATGCTGTCCATCACCGCTCGCATATGTCTTACTGCCTCTACGATATTACCAGTGCCGGCTTCACCCTTGGTTCTAATCATAGTTGCCCCCTCACCGATTCGGCGCAGGGCTTCACCAAGGTCGCGGCAGCCGCAGACAAAGGGAACCTTGAAGTCGTGCTTCCAGATATGATGTGATTCATCAGCCGGGGTAAGCACTTCAGACTCGTCTATGTAGTCTACACCCAAGGCTTCGAGTTCCTGTGCCTCTACGAAGTGACCTATACGGCACTTAGCCATTACCGGTATGGAAACCGCTTTCATAATAGCTTCTATAATTGATGGGTCGGCCATCCGGGCTACACCACCGGCAGCCCTGATATCGGCCGGGACTCTCTCCAGAGCCATCACCGCACAGGCACCTGCTTCCTGGGCAATCTTGGCTTGCTCAGGGTTGATGACATCCATAATCACCCCGCCCTTCAGCATCTGAGCCAGCCCGGTTTTAACCTTCCATGTGCCGCTTTCCGTATTCATCTACTTAACCTCTACTTCGAACTCACTATCTGCTATTAGGTTCGACCCCTGTCTCTAGCGGGGTTCGGTGAATCAACTCCCACCTTACCTTACCCGCCTTGACTAATTCCTCAATCTTCCTTTCCCGACCTGTAAGCCTGCCTGAGCTACCTGCCTTGACTTCAACAAGCACCACCTCTGTTGGTTCCCCTGCTGACAGTCCGGGAAAAACTACTAGGTCAATTGGACTCCCGATGAAGCGTGCTTCGGTAGGGTCATACTTGAACTCCGGTAGATACGGGGCCATCTGTTCGGTAAATTTGCCCCCCAAAACCGCTCTGCTTTGTCCAATTGCTTGTTTACGAGCTTCTTCTAGCCTCTGCTCCTCCGTTTCCCTCCATTGTTGAAATTCCCGTCTTGCTTTGGATAGGTAGTATGCAAGCAAGATACAGATGAAGAGAAGGACTACACCGATAATAATCAGTACGTTGTCCATGTGATTCTTCCTGTTCTACTACTGCCTACGGCTTTTATTTACCCTCATCTTGTTTTTGCATTTTACTCTCATTTAGGTTGTTTATCAAGGAGAGGTCTCTTTGATGGTATGCCGGGGCGGCGGGGGTATTGCTCAGGTGTTGGCGCGACCTTGTCAATTACTATTAGCTGGCGCTCATTGGTAAGCTCATCCAGGTCAACCCTTTTCACCTCCCGTAGCTCACCCCCCAGCAGGCTAATTGCTTTAGCCGCTCTGCTTATTTCGGGGTCAATGGCTCCCTTCTTCTGGGCGATAAGACTACCGCCGATAGAGCAGAAGGGTAGGGCTAATTCAACGAGGGTCGGTAGCGGGGCAACCGCCCGGGAGAGCACTGTGTTAAACCTTTCCCGATATTGTGGCTGATGAGCAACCTCCTCAGCCCGGCCGGCTACGATTTCAGTATTATTTAGCCCCAGCTTCAACCTGAGGTGGTGTAGAAAGGCTATCTTTTTAGCTGTAGCCTCAAGCAGCACCAGCCTTATCTCGGGGAGTAGAATTTTGAGCGGGATGCCTGGAATGCCAGCACCGGTGCCAACATCAATAAGGCAGGAGTCGACACCGCTTATTGGCTGCTGCCAGGCTAGGGTAACCGTGAGGGCATCGAGGAAATGCTTTATTTGCACTTCCTCATAGTCAGTTATGGCGGTAAGGTTTACCCGCCGGTTCCAATCCACTAACTCTCGATAATATATGCGGAACTGCTCAAGCTGTCTTGGGTTGAGGTGCAGCCCCAGCCTTGTCGCCCCGGTCTCAAGCTTCTCCATAATGTCCTTTATCTCGGTGTTGTCTCAATTATAGCATTGTTGCTAATATATAGTGCATCAGGGTTGCTGAGGAAGGGTGTCTGGTAAATATGAGAGATACTAGTCAAGTCCCTTGGCCTGCTGGCTTGGGTGGTCACCGGAGGGGAGTAGGGTAATGAAACCTCTGAGCTATACTCAGATTTCGCTCTACCAGTCCTGTCCCTTGCTATACAAGCTGCAGTATATTGATGGCTTGAAGCCGAAGGACAAGTGGTATTTTAGCTTTGGAAAAACTATGCACCTCTGTGCCGAGCACTTCTTTAGGGTAAAGGTGCCCCCACCGCCGTCACTGGATGAGCTGTTGCGGTTTTATGAGGAGAAATGGCTTTCCGATGGGTATGAGTCGGCGGAAGATGAGGCAAGATATAGAGCCTATGGCCGGGAGATACTGTCTAAATTCTGGGAGGTTCAAATTGCCGACTTCAGGGTGCCGGTGGCTGTGGAGCGGATGTTTTACATTGACATTGAGGGGGTAAAGCTGAGGGGCTATTTTGATAGGGTGGATAAGCTGAACAGTGGTGGGCTATCTATAGTTGACTATAAGACCAACCAGGAGCTGTTTACTAAGGATGCTCTGGAGAATGACCTCCAGTTGACTCTATATCAGCTGGCGGCTGAACAGACCTGGCAGCTTCCTGTGGACAGGCTTACCCTGTATCACCTGAGGTCAAATACCCCTTGTAGCTGTCAGCCGAGGGGTAGGGCGCAGCTTGATGAAGCCAGACAGCTGGTGCTGGAGGTAGCTAGGAATATTGGCGAGGGGAGATTCCCGGCTACTGAGAACCAGTATTGTCCCTGCGACTTCCCTGAGCACTGCCCGTATTACAGGCAGGCGGTTGCCCCTGAGTTGGAGGAGACGGATATTCTACGGGGAATGGCAGTAGATGAAGCTGTTGAGAAGTATGTCTCATTGCAAGCCCAGATAAAAGAACTCCAGTTACAACTTGAAGATATAAAGCAGGTGATTATTGATTTCTGTCAGGCGGAGGGCTTAAATCGGGTCTACGGTAGGGAGCATGCTATTACCTATAAGCTCGTGGAGAGGGCAGGCTTTAGTGAGGAAGAGGTTAAGGCCCTGCTTGAGCCTGAGGGTTTATGGGGCCGTGTGCTGAGCTTTGACCAATCCCGGCTTAGCCAACTCATTGCCGATGAGGAGGTGGCTAGGGGTATCAGGGATAAGCTGGAGACACTGAGGCGGGTTGTCTCCGCCTCACCCAGACTGTGGGTCAGGGGACTTATTGATGAGGAGTGAGTTTATGGTGGGTGGAACCTTTGAGTTAGCTTTTAGTCTATCTGTATTGGTTGTAATTGCCCCCCCCCTGGCGACAGGGGCTAAACTAGAGTGTGGGGACTTGTTGGGCTGCCGCTGGTAGCATCCAGAACTATTCCCCGGCGGTTACGGTAGGCTCAATAAAAATAGGGCTGTCTGTTGCCACTGGATTATCAGTCATTGTTTCCTGCCCGTAGATATTAGTAACCAGCACCTGTCCGGTTATCTCCTCGGGCACAGCACTGCCTCCCCAGAGAACATAGACCGTGCGGTCGCCTACGCTGAAGCGGTAGCTACCCGTTCCCAGTTCGTCAGCCTCGGTAAATCCGTTCAGCTTATCTATCATGGTCTCCACCGCGTGGTAGGCTGGCCTTTTCTCCCCTCTGCTACCGACCAGCGCTGCCTGCTCAAACTGCGGGTTGCCGGAGTATGGTGCTCGGAAGCTGGTGTAGAAGATCTTATCCACGCCATGGGCAAAAGACAGCACATAGCTTGTTACCATAACCTCGGCATGTTGTTCCAGAGCTAACTCCTCTGCATAGCGGTTTGTATCTGCCCGGTGCTGGGCCTCGGTTACCCATATGGGCTTGTCAATCTCATACTTGGCCAGCAGCTTCTCGAACTCAGGGACGTTGAGCACCTCGCTGGCACCGATAGAGTGGATATTGGCGATATCGAAGTACTGCTGGCCCTCCTCTAATATCGGCTCCCAGAAAGATACCATCCATGGTTCCATACCGGCCATGCCGCCTTGGACCACCTTAGCTTCGGGGTCGGCTGCTTTCACCGCTTGGTAGGTGGCTTTCAGGATTTCCAGATAGTCCTCTGCTGAACCGTCGAAGAAGGTGTTAAACCCATCCTGCATGCTGGGCTCATTGCTGGCCTCCCAGTATTTGATGGGTAATTCTAGCTCGGGCATATCGTCTATACCGTCGCCGTCGTACCTCTCAACCAGGGCGGTGACAAACTCCTGATAGGCCTCCATATTATCGGGTTTGTGGCGGCTTCTGCCCATTTCCTCTTCAAATACTATCGGCTCGCTATCATCTACATCCCAGCCGGCTTGGTCCCAGCTGGCGAAGGGCCAGATTGTTCCTAGGATGGCAAAGCTTTGCTGTTGGGCCCTGGCGACATACTGGTCTGCTGCATACCAGTTATATGTGCCCCTCGTCTCCTCAATTTGCCCCCAGATGAAGGGCCCGGGGTGTGGTCTGTCCCACTTTGTTCCCAAGGCCTCCAGCTCCGGGGCGTTGAAGGTGGCACTCAGAAAACCGAAGTTGGAATTTAAAATTTCGGAGGGTATTGATACCGATGCCGGTGAAGTGTAATCATCGCCCCCAGGGGAGGCCTGCTCGGTACAGCCGATGATAAATATAGATGTCGTCAATAGGAGAATAATTATAGAAAGAAAGGGTTTAATAATAATACCTGCTTGGTAATGACCTCGGAGTTTCATCTTGATAATACACTATAATACACTGATTAGGTATTGACAACGTTCTGAGCTACGATTAAAATAATGATTGAGTGCTCACTCATATGTCACTGAGGAGTGATGATGTCTCCTACCAGGCAGGAAAGGAAAGAGCGTATTACTACGATTAGAAAGCAGCAAATCCTTGATGCTGCTCTATCAACCTTTTCTGAGAAGGGCTTTGCCGCGGCTACCACTGCAGAAATTGCGCAGACAGCCGGCGTGGCTGAGGGTACGATTTACAACTACTTTAGAAGCAAGCGAGAACTGTTCATAGCCGTTATTGAAAACCTCATCGTCACTGTTCCCCTGCTCAACCTTATAGAGAAGCTCCCGAAGGGGGATATCGGTGTCACTTTCAAGCATATTCTGCAAAACAGGTTCAGGCTTATCGAAAGCAGGCCGATGTCCCAAATGCTGGCTATGATGGCGGAAATCCAACGCGACCCGGAGCTGAAAGCACTCTGGGCCGAAAAATTTCTCCAGCCCTTTCTATCGCAACTGGATGGTATGTATCGCATTATGACAGCGGGTGGTAAATTACGTTCCTTGGAGCCAGCCGTCGCTGTGAGGGCTGTAGGTGGTCTGATTCTCGGTTTTTTCATACTCAAGATAATGGAGGGTGAGGCAAGTCCTCTGAAACGACTGCCGCAGGAGAAAGTAGTGGAAGAAATGATGCAATTTGTGCTTCACGGCTTACTTAATGAAAAAGGAGGGTAGAAGAGCCAGAAAGGAAGGTACTGTATGGACGAGGCTGCTATCACCATAAATAAACTTGCTTTTAACTACGGTAAGCTCAGGGTAATAAATAACATATCATTGGATATTCCGGCTGGTACCAGTTTTGGTCTACTGGGGCCTAACGGTTCCGGTAAAACTACTTTAATACGGTTGTTGGTCGGGTTACTCAAACCGGCCGACGGTAGTGTACGCTGTTTGGGAAGGGTATCTTCACCGGCTAATGCCAGACTTGTTGGTTATATGCCGCAGTTACCTTCTCTCTACACCGAGCTCTCGGTTGAGCAGAATATAGACTTCTTCGCTCGCATCTACGGGTTAAGGGACAAGAGGAAAAGAACGCAAAGGGTATCCGAGGTTATTAAGCTGGTTGACCTGTGGCCCAAACGTGAGGTTCAGGTAATGAAATTGAGCGGTGGTATGAAGCAGCGGGTAAGCCTGGGTTGTGCTATTGTCCACCGGCCGCCGCTGATTTTCCTAGATGAACCTACCGTGGGACTGGATCCTGAACTCAGGGTACATTTCTGGGATTACTTTGAAAGCCTGACGCAGAGTGGTTCCACCATCATCATATCCAGTCATACTATGGATGACGCTGCTCACTGCCGGAGGCTGGCTTTCCTGCGGCAGGGCGAGGTTATTGCTCTAGGGTCACCGGCGGAACTACGGGCTGCCACAGGCACTACCGGAGCTACATTGGAGGATGCCTTTCTCTATTTTATTAAGCGTGGTGAGGTGGGGCAAAATGTCGAGTAGTACACTGACTATTGCCAACCGGATTATTAATCAGCTGATTCGTGACCGCCGTACTATAGTCCTGCTCGTCATCGTACCGCTGGTGATAGCCAGCCTCGTTGGGGTAAGTGTTCCCGATAAAAGCATACTGGACTATACAGCCCCGGCCATATTGGCTATGCTGATACTTTTCTTTGGCTTTCTTTTGACCGGCATCAGCTTTTTAAGAGAGCGCTCCCAGGGCACACTGGAGCGGCTAATGGCTTCTCCGGTCTCCAGACTGGATATCGTAGGGGGATACCTGCTTGGATTTCTGCTCTTTGCCCTGGCGCAGACCTTGATTATCTTTTTCTACATGATTTATGTCCTCAAGGTGAGCTACCATGGCGAACTGTGGCAAATCCTTATTTTCCAGGTGCTCATTGGCATCGGTGCCGTTTGCCTGGGGACCTTCTTCTCCGTATTTGCCCGGAACGAGTTTCAGATGATGCAGTTCATTCCCCTGATTATAGTACCTCAGATGTTTCTTTGTGGGCTGCTCTGGCCGGTAGACCAGATGCCGAATTATTTGCAATGGATAGCTAAATTCCTGCCTCTGACCTACGGTGTAGATGGCATCAGGGCCTTGATGCTTCAGGGGCAGAGCCTGCTGGATATAGGTAAAGAGGTCGGCGTCTTGGCGGCTTATGCTGTCGTTCTACTGATATTGGCTTCGCTAACCTTGAGGCGCGGCACTTCCGGCTGATATGTAGTTTGGAAGAGAAAGAACTGTTTTACTGGATTTCTGCCTTGCGTTTATGTTTACAGTATTTAGTGGTTCTAGTCTGTTAGTCGGGTATTAACAGGCTTTTAGCCTCCATCTTCTCAACCCTTTCGCAAAAAGTCAGTTTTCTCATTTCTACTTATTCACTTTAAGACATTGACAGATTGCAAACAGACGGCTAGACTAGCAGCCGAAACTAGCTAACCCTCAGGGAGGGGAAAATTATAGATGAATAAACGGCGTTGGATCCATAAATGCTGCTCCCTGTCCTTAATCTTAGTCCTATTCCTGACATCGCTACACGTCACAACAGCTGTAGCCGCTCAGACGAGCGGGGCTATCTATTATGTTGATGCGACCGGTGGTGATGACGGTAATAACGGAACCTCGCCCTCGAGTGCCTGGCAGACTATCTTTAGGGTAAACAACTCTGAGTTTAACCCCGGTGACTCAATCCTGTTCAAGAGGGGGGAGGTGTGGAGAGAACGTTTGGTAGTCTCTAGCTCAGGTGACTCAGGTAATTACATTACCTTTGGTGCTTATGGAACCGGAAATAAGCCTTTGATTCTCGGCTCGGTAGAGAGAAATGAGACGAGTGACTGGTATGAAGAAGAAGCTAATATCTGGTCTACTGTCGACTCAAAGGATGATAACGAGATGTTGGATAATCCGAGTTTTACTGAAAATCTTGACGGTTGGATTTTTTATACAGGGGATGGTGCCACTGCCAGTCTGAGCCGCGATACAGAGATTTATGATAGCTCTCTGGCCGGTGCTAGGATAGATTGTGTTAGTAACAATCAGGGGCATGGGTCGATATTCTTTTATGCGGGAGATTACAATATAACCGGGAACGAATGGTATATCTTGTCTTTCCGGGTAAAGGGTTCTTCAACGTTTAGTCTTTGCCCCCCCAATTTAGTTAAGACTGGGGTTGGTAGTGAGTATTACTCTCTCAGGTCGAGGCTCTACGATATTCCAATTGGCACTGAGTGGATGACTTGCAATCTCTATTACCTGGTCAATACAACCGCCAATGACGGTCAGGTCTTTCTAGGTTTTGGGAGTATACCCGATGGGGAATCATTGTATATTGATACGCTGAGTTTCCAGAGGTGTGATAAGGCTCCTGTGGCGGCAGATGTAGGTTGCCTGATTTTTAATGGTGGGGAATCTGTAGGGGTAAAGGTTGATAATAAGAGTGACTTAGATACCCGGGGTGAATTTTGGTACGATACCCTTACTGGACAATTAAAAATGTACTCAACCCGCAATCCGGCCAGCCATTATTCTGATATTGAGTGTGCCTTAGGGGTATTTGCTACTACATCCGCAGCATATGCAGGTCCCATCGTATGTATTTATAGTGATTACATTACGGTGGAGAATCTGGATTTACGTTACGGGGGGGCGGATGGAATATGGGTTGAGGATGTTGAAGGGGTGGTAATTAAGGACTGTGACATCTCGTATTGTGGGGGTACTCGCCAAAATATAGGAGACTCAGTAAGAATGGGCAATGGCATAAACCTCTGGGAAAACGCCCATGATTGCACAGTTGAAGGCTGCCGGGTTTGGGAGATATATGATGCGGCAATTTCCAACCAGGGAGAAGCGACCAATAATCAGTATAACCTTTACTATCGTAATAATCTTATCTGGAACTCAGAGTACTCCTTTGAAATCTGGGACAAACCAGAATCAGCAAACATGAATAATATATACGTCGAGGGTAATGTATGTATCGGGGCTGGTTTCGGTTGGAGCCACAAGCAAAGACCGGATCCCCATGGCTGGCATTTAGCCCTCTGGGGGAACGAATCAACTACGGATGATATTTATATCCGCAACAATGTCTTCTACGAAGCTGCGTTCAGTGCTCTCTACTACGATACCAGCATAAAGGAATATCACGGGCTTGTCTTGGACAATAATTACTATTACCAGAAGTCAGGGGAGATGCTTGCCTTTAAATATGACACGAAATATACAATGGGACAATTTTCAAAGTACCAGAGTGAGAAAGGTTACGACCTTAACTCTGTTACCGGAGATAAAGAAGTAGTGCAGGAAGCAGCCATGATCATGTCCCGGGAAGAGGATATGACCCTCCTGAACGACCTATTCAGTACCACTGATGAGCTGGAGGCGACAAAAAACGAGGGTGTAACCCTAGACGGAGCTGAGTTTGTCTCACAAAGTGATGTACTGTTCATAATTATAGGGATTGTAATTGGGATAGGGGTTGTAGTAGCCGGAGTGATTATGTATAGACGTAGGAGAAGTGTGGCGTAGTGGGCCTTGGGCGAAAGTTCCCGAACTCCTGTTTGAGAAGAGGCAGCTAATTCCAATATTACGGCGGCTTATAGTTTCATTTTAAGATGAAAAGTTATGTAAGCAGAAGGGGCTTCGCCTTTGTACCTAGGATGACTTTTCCACTTGACAAGGCTATACTGTCATTATCCATTCGTATTATTCATCTTATTATGGCTATCTGAGTACAACCGTATTTGC
>DAOUMH010000056.1:0-8684 GCA_034411815.1 Dehalococcoidales bacterium
ATACAGCCAACCCGTGTTATTATAGCCTCAATATTTAGCCTTGATGATTCCTTTTCAATAGCCTCTAGGACAGCCATAGCACCGGCTGCCCGGCCACAAGTTGCAGTTCCTACAAGGATGCGAGGCCGTTCACTGTGTTGCAAGCCTTCCCATTCTAATAAGGCTTGTTTTCGGGCCTCGTCAAACGTCATACCTCTGATTCCTCCGTCAATACTCGGCCAGTATTTTTCTAGCCTTAGCCGTGGTCATTCTGCCGTAGACTACCTTGTCTACCACCATGACCGGAGCTAGAGCACATGAGCCTAGACAAGCCACCCTCTCCAGGCTGAATTTGTAATCCTCGGTGGTTTCTCCGGGTTGGATACCTAGTTCCTGCTCGACTGCTTCTAGGATGCGTCGCCCCCCCCGCACATGGCAGGCGGTACCCTGGCAAACCTTTATGGTGTGCTCTCCCTGTCGCACAAAACGGAACTGAGCATAAAAGCTGGCGACGCCGTAAATCTCGCTCTCGGATGTGCCCAAAAAATGGGCTATCTCCGATACAGCCTCTTCGGGAAGATAGCCCAACTCCTCTTGCACCTTCTGAAGGATGGGGATTAAAGACCCTTTCTGTCCATCATATTGGGTGAGGATTGGCGATAGCTTCTCATGCATAGCTGTCTCCTGGAACTAAGTTCAATCGAGCAGTTGATTTTACCATTAAGTGGTATATAAATTCAAGCTTCTGACAGTTGCCTAATTGTCATTAAGGGTTTAAGATAGTAAACATCATATAGTATAGTGAAGGGGAGCCCTGGCTGTTTAGCCAGGATACGAAAGGGGGTGATGTACCAGTAAACCGTAGGTCCTGATTATCTCTATGGGATATTTAGGGCGGTTTCTAGATTTAGCAACGGGTGACCGATTTTTACTAATTTAGGATAATTTTAATTTAAATAGCTTAATATAGTAACTTAAATTAATTTACTGGGGTGATAAATAATGACTATAGAGCTGGTTCACATTGGATTTGGCAATATATTAGCCATGAATAGGGTTATTGCTATAGCTTCACCAAATTCAGCGCCTATTAAGCGTGTCATTCAGGAAGGGAGAAACAAGGAGTTACTAATTGATATGACCAATGGGAGGAGAACCAAGGCTGTTGTTGTCACTGATAGCGGACATATTATTTTAGCCGCTCTTGCTCCAGAAACTATAGCTGGCAGGTTACAAGCGAGTAGGGGAGATTTGGTGTTAAGTCTAGGGTCAAGTGATGAGAAAGGGGAGTTATAAAAGCTGGGCTTTGTTTAAATTATCGACAAAACCACTGCTCCTAGTCCTCTCTGGCCCTTCTGGAGTGGGTAAGGATGCAGTTTTAGCCAGGATGAAGGAACTGGGTTGTCCTCTCAGATATGTTACAACTGTAACTACGCGGCCTCAGCGAATCGGAGAGAGAGATAATGTGGACTATCGCTTTGTCTCAACGGAAGGGTTTCAGGAGCTGATTTCTAGAGGTGAGTTATTAGAGTGGGCGAATGTTTATGGCAACTGGTATGGGGTGCCCAGGGCGTCAATCAAGCAAGCACTGGATGAGGGGTGCGAGGCGATAGTAAAGGTTGATATTCAAGGTGCTACTACTATTAAAGCAATATTGCCTCGGGCGGTATTTATCTTTTTGATGTCTCCCTCAAGGGAGGAGCTCAGCTCGAGACTCAGGCAGCGTCACACTGAATCGGCCTCAGAGCTGGAATTGCGTCTAAAGGCTGCTGATGAAGAAATAGAACAGTTGTCTCTGTTTGATTATATAGTGTTCAACCGTCAGGACGATATTGACCAGGCGGTATCGGATATCGAAGCCATCATTCGTGCTGAAAAGAGCCGGGTAGCTCCGAGGAAGATAAACCTCTAGAACACCATCTTCAGCAGCCAGGCAAACAGGTAGCCCAACCCCCCGCAGATGGGGAAGGTTAATATCCAGGCGGCGACGATGTTGCTGGCTACCCCCCAGCGCACTGCCGAAAGTCGCTTGGTGGCGCCAACTCCCATAATAGCTGAACTGGCGCAGTGGGTGGTGCTTACCGGGATACCTAACAGCGAGGCTATCTCAATAACTGTAGCTGCCGATAAGTTAGAGGCAAAGCCGTGAATTGGCTCCAGAGTCGTGACCTTCATACCCAGTGTCTTGATAACCCGCCAGCCGCCAACAGCCGTACCTGAGCTGATGGCTAATGCCGAAACAATTATTACCCACCACAAATTACCACCAAGGGCAATTTCTTGCCATACGGTGGCCGACTGTCCAGGTTGGCCAATCTGCTGGAAATAAATCACCAGTGCCATAGCGATGACGCCGATGGGCATTTGCCCGTCATTCTTGCCGTGACTGTAGGCTAAAAAGGCGGTGGTGAGCCATTGCAAGCGGCTAAAATAAACCCGTATTTTGGATGGGGCGCTTCGCCGGAATACCCAAAATAGAATAACCATAAGCACAAAGCCGCCGATAAAGCCTAGAACTGGAGCCGTAACTACTGCTTCCAGGGTCTGTACTAGGCGGGAGTTCCATCCCCATATTACTGCTTCACTACCTGCTAGAGCCATCCCGGCTGCTGCCAGTCCTGCAGCAAAGCTGTGGGTTATGCTTACCGGTAGTCCCCAGTAAGTAGCCAGAGAGCCCCAGACGATAGCTGAGGCTAAGCCAGCGATCACCGGTAGATATGAGAATTGTGAGAGAACTTCAGGGGTTAGAATACCTTGCCCAATGGTCTTGGCAACAGCCAGTCCGGTAGCCGCACCGGCCAGATTGCATGAAGCGGCTAGTATTATGGCGTTTCGTGGGGAAATGGCACGACATCCGATGGAGGTGGCAATGGCGTTGGCGGCGTCATTGAAGCCATTAACTATCCCAAAGCCAATTGCCAGGGCAATAATGAGGAGAAGGAGCCCGAGTGAAGCATCAGGCATGCTTTAGGGCTACTCCTTCAAGGACGTTAGCCACGTCCTCGCATCTATCGGTTGCACTCTCCATGTGCTTATAAATCTCACGCCACTTGATGACCTGAGCCCAATCTGTGGTATTCTCAAAAAGCTCACCCATCGCTGAGCGGAATACTCTATCAGCCTTGTTCTCCAGGCGGTTGATTTCTACGCACCGCGTGAGTATCTGCTTCAACTCAGAGCGGTGCCGTAATTGTGGCATTGCTCTTTCTACCTCGGTCGTTGCCTGAACTATAATATCGGCCAGTTCCTTGGCTCTCTGGGTAGGGGGGGGTACTTTATAGATAAGCATGGCATCAACCGCTGCGTGAATAAAGTCGGTCACGTCATCTATGGTATGAGCCAGCAGGGCTATATCCTCTCTGTCAAAAGGGGTAATGAAGGTGCGGTGTAGCTGCTCCATAATCTGGTGGGTAATGGTATCCCCTTTGTGTTCCAGTACGGTTATTTGTTCCACGCTTTTCTCGATATCCTCCCAGGTATCAACCAGATTATTCAGTTTTTGAGCGGCTTCCACCATATTCTGGGAGCTCTTTTCAAAGAGGTCGAAGAATTTTTTCTCCCTGGGGATAAAGGAAAGCTTCAATTCGGTTAATTCTCCTTCCCAGCGAGAGGCACACTCAAGCGATAAGCGTTTGGAGAGATCAGATGATTGGGAAAAGGGGGTTTACTTTGTTGCTGCTTCAATATAAGATGAGAGAGCAAATTGAAAAGATAAATAGAAGATATAAAGATGAGGACAAAGACCTTTGATAGACACCTAACGATGTAAGACAAAATACTCCTAGCTATCTAGCTTGTAATATTAACTTGCTTTTATTAGAAGTTTAGACAAAGTATGGCTGATTGTCAACCAATTGGCAGTTGACAGTTTGCAAATTGATGCTAGAATTCTTTAATTGGTGGTTATTCTAGGGTGTTAGAACTGAGTAAGCGATTAGGGTATGTATAATGGTTGGCGGCCCAAACCGGGTGATAGGGTTTTCCGGCCGCGGCGAATTAGGCGTTACCATCTGAGGCGGGTGCTGGGGGTCCCGGCTGTATTTAGCGCTGGTTATGGGAATGTCGGTTCCTCTATTTATTATGCCTTAGGCGTTGTTGCCTTGGTTGCCCTGGGGGCTACTCCTATAGCACTGGGTGTTGCTGGTATTCTTTTTATATTCACTGCTCTTACCTACGCTGAAGGCACGGCTATGCTGCCTGAGGCAGGCGGTTCGGCTAGCTTTGCCCGACATGGCTTTAATGATCTGACCGGCTTTGCTGCCGGCTGGGCGCTAATGCTGAGTTACATCGTTACTATCTCGATTTCAGCCTTTACCATTCCTCCCTATCTAGGTTATTTCTGGGCACCCTTCAAGGACATTCCTGCTGTTGGCACGATATCAGCTATGGGAATAGTCCTATTCCTGATGGTGCTCAATATTATTGGTGTAAAACAAACCTCCGTCTTGAACCTGGGTGCGGCTATAATAGATATAACCACTCAGGTTTCTCTGGTAGTTATTGGAATCTTTCTGATACTTATCCCCAACCCGGCAGCCCTGGCTCAGCATATGTTTTCCCCGAGCAACTGGCCTACTCCGGACAAGCTGATTCTGGGTATAGCCTTAGCTTCCATTGCTTATACCGGGATTGAAACTATGTCTCAGATGGCTGAAGAGACGAAACGGCCGGAGAAGAGTGTGCCTAGAGCTCTAGTTATGATGATAGTTACTGTGCTGGTTATCTTTGCTGGTATTTCTCTGGTATCCCTGTCAGCTATGACACCTCAGGAGCTTGCTTCTGACTGGGCTAGAGATCCTGTGGCTGGTATTGCTGCCAGTCTGCCTCTGGTCTGGCTGAGCAATGTTCTTAAACCTCTGATTGCTGTGTTAGCCGGGACTATTTTGCTTATAGCTGCTAATGCTGGGCTTATAGGTATCTCAAGGCTTGCTTTCTCCCTGGGGAACCATAGGTTGGTGCCGCCAGTGGTTAGCCGAGTTCATCCACGGTTCAAGACGCCCTATATTTCAATAATTCTGTTCAGTGTAATATCTCTTCTTATTTTAATACCGGGGTTTTTTGCGGCTGATGTTTTTGAAAATATGGGGGCGTTGTATGCTTTCGGTTCTCTATTAGCCTTTATGTTTGCCCATGCTTCTATCCTTAGCCTGAGAGTTAAGAAGCCGGAGCTACCGCGTCCCTTTAAGGTCGGTTGGAACATAACAGTTAGAGGGCGTGAGCTGCCTGTGACTACTATTTTAGGCTTGGCTGCTACAACGGTAATATGGGTTATAATATTGATTACCCAGCCTTATAGCCGTTGGGTCGGGCTTGCCTGGATAGCTGTTGGTCTGATTATTTATTATCTCTATCGACGGAGAGAGAATCTGCCGCTAACCCGTAGCGGAAAGGATGTTGTAGATTTAGAGTAAGAAGATTATAATGACCTCTCAATTAGAAGATGGTGAAAATGGGGAGTAATGGAATTTCGTAAGATTTTAGTGCCGGTAAGTGGTACCGAAGCTGATGAAGAGGCGATAAAGCTGGCCTGTTGGCTGGCCAAGAAGACCAAGGGTGAGGTCCGTGCTGTGTATGTTATTACGGTAAAACGGTCCCTGCCGATAGATGCTGAGATAGAGACTGAGATTAGAAAGGCCGAAGGCATTTTAGACCATGTGGAGAGCATTGCTGAAGAAGAGGATTGCGAGGTGGAGACTGATCTTCTTCAAGCTCGTGATGCCGGTCCAACTATTATTGATGAGGCCGTGGAGAAGGATGTTGACCTGATCTTGATAGGGGTCAAGTATAAGAGGCACTTTGGACAGTTTAGCCTGGGTAGCGCTGTGCCCTATGTGTTAAAAAATGCCCTGTGTCGTGTTATACTGTATCATCAACCTACGAGTGATTGAGTTTATCGTATGAAAGTAGTGATTATGGGTTGCGGACGGGTGGGCGCTCAGCTAGCCGGGTTGCTGGATGCTGAGGGGCACGCCGTTACCGTTCTGGATATTGACGACTACAGTTTTCGGAGATTGCCTCCTGATTTCAGTGGCACAGCTCTGCTGGGTAACGGGATTGACGAAGAAGCACTTAAGAGGGCAGGCATAGAGGAAGCCGATGCCTTTGTAGCGGTAACCCAGGGAGACAATCGTAATGTCATGGCTGCCCAGATTGCCAAACATATCTTTAATGTGCCTAAAGTAACCTGCCGTATTTATGACCCTCTGCGCTGGGAGTTATACAATACCCTGGGACTGGAAGCTATTAGCCCAACCACGGTATTTGCCCGGATGCTGAAGGAAAAGCTGGAGGGCTGAGGTTAGGATATGTACATCATAGTTGTTGGTGGTGGCAGAGTAGGCTACTATCTGAGCCGGGCCCTGTTAGATGAGGGACATGAAGTTCTTATAATAGAAAAGAATGCTGCTATGGCTGGAAATATAGCCGATGAGTTGGGTAGCATTTGCCTCCGTGGTGATGGCTGTGAGGCAGCTACCTTAGCTGATGCGGGTACCGGCCGGGCTGATATGCTCATTGCTGTAACCGGTGATGATGAAGATAATCTGGTTGCCTGTCAGGTAGCCAAGTATAAGTTCAATGTACCCCGTACTATAGCCCGTATCAGAAACCCGAAGAATGAGACCGTTTTTAAGAAAATGGGTATTGATGTCACGGTAAGCAGCACCAATCTTATCCTTGAGCACATAGAGGAAGAGGTACCGACGCATCTCCTGACCCATTTGTTGAGTATTAGAGACAAGGGGCTGGAGATTGTAGAGGTGAAAATCCCGGCCGACTCCATTACAGTGGGCAAAGCAGTAAAGGAGCTTTCGCTGCCACAGGGAAGCATCCTGTCATTGATTATTCGCAAGTCGCGTAAGCCTATCGTCCCCTCAGCCAGTACCACCCTTGAAGCTGAAGACCAGATAATAGCTATTACCCCTCCTGAATCAGAAGAAGCACTGCGGACCACCCTGAGAGGCGCTTAGCACGGGGGCAGAACTATCAATAGCTTCTGTTCCTTATTATATGGTTAGTCCTTATAGCCAAATGGCAAACCCAGTAGTGTCATGTTAAGTAGCTAGTGTCGGGAGGCTCTCCATAGCGAAGGGTAGGCTTAGCAAGTATGGGACGCTGATTATTGTTTCTCTGGTAGCCGTTATAGTTATTGGCATTGTAATAGCTTGTGTGAGATATAACCCGGGCCAGAATTTAGAAATCTCTTTGCCTCCGGAGCAGGAAACGCCGATGGAGGTTTATATTGGTGGTGCTGTAGCTAACCCCGGTTTTTACCCCCTGAGAGTTGGAGACAGTATAGAAGACCTTATTCAAGCTGCCGGCGGCGCTATCAACGGTGCCGACCTCAGCTTGATTGAGCTTTATATCTGTGAGGTGGGGGATGAAGGGCAGTCCCAGAAAATAGACCTTAATCGGGCTGAAGCCTGGCTGCTTGAGGCTTTACCTGGAATTGGCGAAGCCAGGGCTCAGGCTATTATAGCTTATCGTGAGCAGATAGGAGCATTCCACAGCATTAAAGAACTAACCTTGCATGAAGGGGACAGACAGTGCTCACCGTCCCTGGAGGCAATGAACTTATAGGCTATCTCATGCTGTTGAATTTGAAAGCGGTTAGGCATCGTTTAACAACCTTGGGTCATCAGGAGGTTCTGTTCGATTCACATGGATGAGCAATATTTGCATTTTGATTATCCTAATTACATGCAGTGTGTCTAATTGTTACCTTCCAAAATTTACCAAAGAGCCTTACCTCTCGAATTTCGATGTGTGAGCGCATATTGCGGCTTCACCGTCCTGTGAAATTGAGCACCAGCCCGACTTTCCGCATATCGGGCATGGATTACGTCTGTTTACTCTCACCCATTTTAAGGCCACTACGGTGGTCATTTCGCAGCCTCACCTTTCGCTTCCGCAATCAGGCGCTTCCAGAATTTTGCCCAACTTGCGCGCTGCGCAGGTGTTGCTGGCCCCCGCTCAATGCGGACGGTGACCGTAGGCTGCTGTTTTGTATCCAGTCTAGGCACCTTCAACCTCGTCCTTGCTGTCTTGGCAGGAGACCTTCAAATGAACTGGGAAAATACGCAACTCCTCGTTACTGACGACAACCATCTCCTCCCCAGGTTTCACCTTCCCCTTGGCCCACCGGTATGGGAGGATAATCGCCAGTGACCCGCCGATTTTTATCACCCTCTTAATCTCAGCCGTTGCCATATTTAATCCTCAGGCTTAATGGTATAATTCACTGAGGTACACTCGCTAGACCAAGTGGTAAAGCTAGGACAATACACTCGCGGTACACTATGCTTGCACTGGCAAAGCTAGTTTTGGGAGAAATCGTGAAAGAAGAAAGGCTGATTAAAAAAGTCCAAGACTATGCCAACAAATTCAAACTGAGGGCACTTAAAAGTCCTGAGGACGACAAAAGACATGACCTGACTAAGCGTGATGAGCGAAAGTCTATGTGGACTGCATACAACCGATTGGGCTGGTCATTCGCCAAGTTCAATATATAGAACTTTCAGGGCGGAGTTTTCCTTTGCCTGACCTCTGATTCTGACTGGTGGGTAACAAAGAGATGAAAAGTTATGTAAGCAGAAGGGGCTTCGCCTTTGTACCTAGGATGACTTTTCCACTTGACAAGGCTATACTGTCATTATCCATTCGTATTATTCATCTTATTATGGCTATCTGAGTACAACCGTATTTGC
>DAOUMH010000057.1:0-11770 GCA_034411815.1 Dehalococcoidales bacterium
CTGTTCAGTTCGCTCCAGTAGGGCAGAGTCTTCTTTACATAATGTAGCACGGACTTTTTCCAAGGGGAAGGGGGTGCAGGCAACATTATGGGCATAGATACCTAATTTTTGGGTGATGTGCAAGGCGTATTGTTCATAACTGGTGGTGATGCAGAAAACCTTCCACCCGCTGTACCCAAGCCAGGATACGAGCTTGTCAGCGCCACCGGTTAGACTGGCCTTGCTAGCTAGGTTGGCAACATCAGCCTCCGAAATGTTGTGGAGTATGAGAAAGGGCACTATGAGGGCTAGGGTATCCCCGGGCTCATAGCCTGCTCTCTCTTCCAGTGTCAGCAAGTCATCATAGCGGCTGATAACCTCAAAGACCTTGTCGCCATTTGGGAAGAGCTTCATTAGCTCATAGGCATTATCCTGAGGTGATAGAGGTCCCTCAAGGTCAAAACAAATGTAGTTTGCCATTATCTATCTGCCTCGGTTCGCTAGATTCTCGTTTATCTCGTCGGTTAGATTATACCCGTTAATTGGCTTCCCGTCAGCATCAACTACCTTCCCTGCCGTTATCTTAACCTTGCCTTGGCTAAAGGCCTTGAGAGTAGATATTATTAGAGGGAATTCCCTGACTAGCCCGTGCTTGCGGATAAGCCTGAACAGGGGCTTATTCTCACCCTGTCTCTTAACTTCTTCAGGTGAGAGTCTCTCCGTTTCCTTCCAGTGTTTGTCAAACGGTTCACCCCTGATAGGGAAGGTGCAATAGGTCACGGGTGGGCCCATATCCAGTTCTGGTGTTACCAGGTGCATCATCACTCCTGTTTCCTGAGCCTTGCTGCCGATTAGCTGCCAGATTACCTCCTGCCAGGTTCCCTTGGGTCCGCCCGGAGCTGCCGGGTGGAGGTTGACCATGTTGTATTTCTGACATAGCTCTTTACTGACAATTAGCATGTAGCCGGCGAGCACGCATAGGTCGGGTTGGAAACCTTGTAATCGTTTCATTATTTCTCTATCATAGTCAAGCCGCCAGAGTGGTAGGGCTCCTTCCTGACCGATAGTAACGCCCTTCATTGTTTTAAACCTCTGGTAGGAAAAGCAGATAAGAGGGGAGTGGTAGTCTTCAACCAGTTTGAGGAATAAGTCACTCTCCTCCGTTTCGCCGGGCTCCCGGCTGGAAAAGACAAAGCCTATCTCGGCCTCAAGTTCACCCAGTTTGATGCTGCTGTTTACCGCTTTTAGGAGGTCTCTGGCTGCCTTGTCTCTACCTGTGGAGAACCAGCCAAGTTGATACATCACTTATCACCTGCTAAAATTGCTTTTAGCCTTGTCCGGGCATTACTGAAATGGATTAAGGGGTTTGTCCTGTGTCCGTAAACCTTGCCTCTTACCAGGGCATTTAGGAAATCATCCCCGCCTTCAAATCCGGGCATTTCCACATAGGCATTGCCTATTTCATAGACAGTATGGGCATCGCTGCCGGCGCTTCCTGGGATACCATGTTTCTGGGCGAAGGCTCGGGCTTGGTTCAGGTGGTGGCAAAAAAGGGTTCTGGAGTTGAATACCTCCAGAACATCAATCTGGTCTATTATTTCTTCTATTTTCTTGCCCCCCAAACCGTGCCGTAAAAGTGTGTCAAAGGGGTGGGGGATACATACCAGAGCCTCTTGAGCCTTGATACGAGACACAGTCTCACCGAGAGATAGCCCTCTGGGTACGCTTTCCTTGAGGAACATCCCCATTATTTCACCCTGCGTGGTCATGATTTCCTCGGCTACAATTACCGGAAAGGGGGCTAGGCTTTGCATCTCTAGCGCGCCCTCGGTGGTGTTGTGGTCGGCTATGGCGATGCAGTTTATGCCGAGCTCTAGACAACGATTGACTATTTTGTCCAACGGTGTACTACAGTCCATTGAGTATTTGGTGTGAATGTGAAGGTCGGCCTTCATCAATTTATTCACTCTCAACTGGCCCTCTCTAGGTAGCTGTCATTACGGGTGTCAATCTTAATAACATCCCCTTCGTTGATGAACAGGGGAACCTGAATGGTCATACCGGTTTCCAGTTTGGCTGGTTTGGTACCGGCAGTAGCCGTATCTCCTTTGAAACCGGGCTCGGTCTCGATTACCTGAAGCTCAACAGTAATGGGCAGCTCTACACCTACCAGGTTACCTTTATAGCTTGATACCTGTAGTGATATGCCTTCCTTTAGGTATTTGGTAGTGTCATCCAGAAAACCGGCGCTGATAGGCATCTGCTCGAAGCTTTCCTCATCCATAAAATAATACAGGTCGCCCTCATTATAGAGATACTGCATACCCCGGAAGTCAAGGCGTGCCCGAATAAATTTCTCGCTGGACTGGAAGGTTCGCTCAATGGTGTGGCCGCCTTGAATGTCGCGGAGCTTGAGGCGGACCAGTGCTGTTCGCTTCATCTTGATGTGCTGATAGTCAATAACCTGATACAGCTTGTCTTCCAGTTCAATGGTAACCCCTTTTCTTAACTCAGTACTATTTATCATATTCCGACCCCAATAGTATTTTATTTGGTGGCTTTTGAAATCACCCTGGTTTTACCACTTTCCATTACTACCGTATCCTCAATTCTTACTCCTCCCCAATCGCTGAGGTAGATACCAGGCTCAATGGTGAATACCATACTGTCGGTGAGGTGTTCTGATGAGCCTGAACCGAGGCGTGGCGACTCGTGGGGGGCTAACCCCACACCATGCCCCAGACTATGCCCGAAGGCCTCACCATAGCCTGCCTGTTCAATAACCTTTCTGGCTAGACCATCGGCTTCCTCACCGGTCATACCCTGTCTTGTTGCGGCTATTGCTGCCAGCTGGGCTTGAAGAACGGTATCGTATACCCTGCTGAAGGTATCATCACCGGTACCAAGACAGATGGTGCGGCTCAGGTCGCTGGAGTAGCCATCAACCCTGGCTCCGATATCAATTATAACCGGCTCTCCGGTCCGGATCTGGCGCTGAGAGGGTCTGGCATGGGGCAGAGCCGAGTTTGAACCGGAGGCAACAATAATGTCAAAGGGTATAGCCTGACTGCCTTGTTCACGCATAAATCTCTCTATCTCCCAGGCTATCTCTTTTTCACTCATACCGGTTTGAATCCTGCTTTTAATGTGCTCAAGGGCGGCATCACTTATTGCCACTGCCTTGGTGATAGATTCTATCTCCTCGGGTTCTTTTATTACCCTAAGAGACTCCACTAGCCGGTCTAAGGGGATAAGCTTGATTTTTGATTTGGCTCTGTTCAGGGCATCGGTCAGTTTTTGGTGTAGGGCAAAGGTCATATGTCCAGCTTCAAAGCCTAATTTGCTCAAGCCTGACCTGCCTGTCAGTTGGGGAAACCATTCGGCTATATCACCCCTTATCTGAAAGATATCATAGTCGGGGGCTTGCTTTTTAGCCTGCTCTGTATAGCGGAAGTCGGTAGCCAAGGTTGTGTCTTGCCATGTAATCAGCAAATAGCCTGAGGAGCCGTCAAAGCCAGAGAGGTAATACCTGTTCTCAGGTTGTGAGATAAAGATAGCATCAATATCATTCTCGACGAACTTCTGGCGCAGCTTCTGTAGTCTACTCTTCAGGCTCATTAACCTTCTCCTGTGCCATCGGGTGGGCTGACAGGTATACCTTTTTCGCCCGGCTCTTGCTTACATGGGTGTAAATCTGGGTGGAGGACAGGCTAGCGTGCCCTAGAAGCTCCTGGACTACCCTTAAATCAGCCCCGCCGTCAAGTAGATGAGTGGCAAAGGTATGGCGTAGCATATGAGGGTGAACCCTCTTCTCTAGCCCGGTCAGGTTAGCGTACTTCCCCAGTATTTTCTGCACCCTTCGTCTTGTCAGACGCCCCCCATAGCGATTAAGAAACAAGGCGTTGTTCCTTTTTTCGCCGAGGAGCTGGTGCCTGCCCTGTCTGATGTAATTACTCAGGGCTCTGGCAGCTGGCTTGCCTATTAGCACCATCCGTTCCTTGGAGCCTTTCCCCCAGACGCGGATTTCACAGCTATCGAGGTCAATCTGCTCCAGATTCAGATTGACCAGTTCACTCACCCTGAGACCAGAGGCATAGAGTAGCTCTAGCAGAGCCCGGTCGCGCTGTCCCTGTGGCGTAGATAAATCAGGAACTTCCAAAAGGTGTGTTACCTCATCTGCGGTAAGGAAAGCCGGCAGGCGCCTGTCCAGCTTGGGTGAAGAGGTGGTAGCTACCGGGCTGGTGGATATTATCTCTTCTCGTAGCAGGTAGCGGTAGAGGGAGCGGACTGCCGATAGCTTACGGGCAATACTCGCCTTGATAAAGCCCTGCCCCATAAGATAGGACAGGTAATCACGCAAGACGAGCTTATCAACATTATTTAGCGAGCCAACCCCTCTGTCTTTAAGAAACCGGAAGAAGCCGAGCAAGTCAGTAGTATAGTTGCGCACCGTATAGGGTGAAGCGTTCCGCTCCGCCTCAAGGTAGTTTACATACTTATTGAAAACTTGTTGCACTACTTAACTTTACTAGGTTTCCTGCATTGTTAGCAAGTGTGTTTATCTTTCTTTGCGAGCTTTATTCTTTCTCAAGTTCTTTCAGCAATGGCTCATTACGCATTAGGTCAAGGGTTATCTTAGAGATGCTTTTAATGACATCTGGAAGCAAGTCTTCCTTTCCTAATTTAGATAAATCGTTATAGAGGACTAGTGAATTTAGGAAGATTGATGTTTCCCATGACCTTGTTATCAACTCTTGTTGCTTCTCTGATAACTGTTGGCGACGAAGGTAATCATGCAGTATGTTAGCATCCATATTGATATACGCATCCAGGTTTTGTTCATCGCCATTCGTACTTCCGCTTGGTGCAACCTCAGCAATGTCCTCCCCTGTCCACCCCTTTTGAGTCCAATCTTCTTTATAGACTAAAATCGGCTTAGGTAACTTGTAGGCTTTACCTTTTGGTGGTGGAGGTGGTGGGGGAGGATATACCTGTGTCTGGATAGGAGTATATTCGACCTCGAACTCAACGAACAGAGAATCCCCATACGGTCGTGTTACTTCAATCATGGAGTTCTGAATTTCACCAACCTTTATGCCTTGAGGAGGCAGAAGCTTAACCGTTATTATTCCATCCCACAGATGGAAGGAACTCACTATATCTGGAGTCATTTTTAGTTCGCCATTCTCCGATGCTCGGTCAAAATAGCCATTCGCTGCATCAGTTTCTAGACTTAATCGTGCGTAGGAATTTACAGGTATTTGCTTTCTATACAGTTTATCTTTTGGGCTCGAGGACAAAATCTTCAGATAAGTGGGGAATCTTTTACCTTCATACTTTTCGATTACTATAGTCCCAGGCTGCTTTACATCTTTGACACCACCACCTAGTCCCAAATAATTCAGGAGCGAGCGGTTATTTTTTATCAGATTTGACACTACACCCTCTAGAAATTCAGTATCCTTGGGGTTCTTTATTATTTGTTGCTCTCTACGGAACTGGTTTAATTGTTGAAGCCCTTCATGCCTCTTAAGCTCATCTGCTAAGATTTCCTCCACCTCTTTGGAGATGGGGCTGGTTCTCATACGCTCTCTTGAAGGCATGAAGGTCTCTTCCCTTATGTTAGTCTCAACGTCAGTGCAATCAATATGTACTAGCAAGTGGTCAGCTAGATAGTAAAGTTTAGCTTTTGTTCTCAAGAACGAGCGACCTAATGTGGCGTGTGTTTGACCATTGATAGTGAAAAGTATAGCATCATTTTGTGTGGTAAATTCGCTCTTACTGGTGCCCTCTTTGAAAAGGGTAACTTCAATGTTTCTTTTCCCAAATTTTCCTAATTCGGCAATAATAGTTAGGGTGTGTTCCACACTGTCTCGGTCATCGACCATTGTTCGCATTTTGTTTCCTAACATGAGTTTAGTTCGGCTGTGTCCCTTATAATCTCTTGCTTCATAAAGCATGACAGGTAGTGCAGGTGCATATAAAAACCTGTTTAGCTCTCGCCAGAGACCAAATCCAATTATAGAAGGGTCAGGCAAATAATAATTAAACATCTTTACATAGGTTCCGGATGTGAAACCTGCATTATTTGGAAGTATATTTAAAGTCTCTCCGGGAAAGGCCAATATCTCTTTTTTCCCATCCACACAATATTCAAACCAAGAATTCTTATATGGGCCTGAACTAGCGACCTTATGAAGCCTAACCAAAGTAAATCCCCATCTATCGTCTTGGTTTGATTCGAGTAAGGCTGGTGTTTTCCTTGACAAGAACAATTGATAGTGCTGTTCCCCACAAGAAGCTAATACACCTGTACCTCCCATGTTATATTTACCTTGAACAAAGCGAATCTTATCTTTATTGCCCTTGTGGAGAGAAACGAATGTATCTTCAAAATGACTAGGCCGCTGTCCTTCGCCAGTATCGGCAACGATTATATTTGGTCTTTCTCTCGAACCTTCAGCGATTATAAGGATATTAGTTGCCAGTTCTCTTCTCTTTGTGCCTCCAACTTCAGAGAAGTCTCCTTTCTTGATCCCCAAAAATAATTCCACTGCTTCTTGCATCGACTTCGGGGCTTTATTCCCTTCAGGATTTATACCTCTTAATTTGCATTCCTTTAAAAGCAAGTGGTCAATGGCATTAATTGGTTTCTCAACAAGGGCAGCGACTGGATCCTGTTGCTGATTGTGGATAGTATTAAAATTTCCGTTGTAACCACCGTAGGGTTTCCAATTCTGTTCTTTACTTAGTATAGGGTCAGTATCAATAATCTTTTGGACTTCACCCTCAGAAGAAGCCGACACCAGCTTCAACAAAAGAGTTTTTGCTGCATTTGATTTCGCATCCATCATAACCCCCCATTTTCATAGTTTAAACTTTTTTTGCTTCTGAGAGTTGAACTTCGCCCTGACTTCTTTAATCTGTTTATTTATAGCCGTGAATATTTTGTTTATATCCTCTTCTGAGTAGCTATACATTTGTCTGTTAGACAGATTGCCTAAAATCCTGAGCCTATCTAGCACAGCGTTTGTTCTAACTATGGCAATTCGTTTAAATCGTTGTTCTGGCGTTTCATTTTTATTTACCTGCTCCACATTATACTCCTTGAAATAATATTTGTATTCCCAGGTAATATATAGCACATTATTTATAAAATGTCAAGCTTTTTGCCCACTTATTTTATGGAATATCAGTATATTTTGACATATAGCACGGTATATTTCCAGAGAGAAAACGATAAAATGCGAAGTAAAATATTGATTATGGTTTTGGGGGTGATACCTGATAGCGTTGGAGGGGGTTCTATGTTTGTTGGGTATCTATACTTGGCTTTGACTCTGCCACTTTCCCTTTATACTCGCACTTGGTGCACTTAGCCCACTTTTGCCTGTATAATGTGAGGAGTCCGCCACACTTGGGGCAGGGTTGGGGGAGGGGCTTATAGTTGGTGGCAAACCGGCAGTTCGGATAGTTGCTGCAGCCATAGAAGACGCGCTTCTTTCTGCTCACCTTCTCCACCAGTTCACTACCGCACTCCGGGCACTTAACACCAAGCTTAATCTGGAAGGACTTGGTATACTTACACTCGGGGTAACCGCTACAGGCTAGGAATTTCCCGAAGCGTCCGTTTTTGATTACCAGGGGCTTGCCGCAATCAGGGCAGATTTCATCGGTTACCTTATCGGCCAGCTTTACCTTTTCCATAAGCTGGGTGGCATTATTGAGGCTTTTCTCGAAGGGTGTATAGAAATCTTGAACAACATGCACCCACTCTCTGTTCTCATTGGCTATTTCATCCAGTTCGTCTTCCATACGGGCAGTGAACTCAATGTCAACGATGTCGGAGAAGTACTGGCAGAGCAGGTCATTGACCACGATACCTAACTCGGTGGGTTGGAAGCTTCCACTGACTTTGGTGACATACTCGCGCTCTTGGATTGTGGACAGGATTGGAGCATAGGTACTGGGGCGTCCGATACCCCATTGCTCCAGCATCTTGACCAGAGTAGCTTCGGTAAAATGGGGTGGGGGTTGGGTAAAGTGTTGTTCAGAGAAAAGCCCCAGAAGCTCAAGCTTATCACCTCTTTCCAGCTGGGGGAGCAGGGAGCTTTTTCCGTTGTCTTCTTCAGTCTCGTCCTTGCCTTCAATATAGAGAGCCGTGAATCCAAGGAAGGT
Organism: Dehalococcoidales bacterium; assembly: GCA_034411815.1. Lineage (GTDB taxonomy): Bacteria > Chloroflexota > Dehalococcoidia > Dehalococcoidales > DAOWJC01 > W53-108. Next base: position 8,158 of record DAOUMH010000057.1, read on the forward strand.
ATTTACTGAACTGGAGGTTCTTAACAGGTATTCAAGCTTGGAAATCGGACATTTGGCTTCAATATCAACGGTGGTGTTATCAAATAGAGCCGCTGACATCTGGCTGGCTACCATTCGTTGCCAGATGAGGCGGTAAAGCCTGAACTGGGCAGTAGTGAGGTATGGTTTAATTAGGGAAGGCTCCCGCCGGACCTTTGTCGGGCGAATAGCCTCATGGGCTTCCTGTGCCCCCTTGGCACTCTTGATAAATGAGCGGGCATGGGGTGGGATAAACTGGGGGCCATACTTACTACTGATGAAGTCTCTGGCTTCAACTATAGCCGAGCGGGCTACCCGAGTTGAGTCGGTGCGCATATAGCTAATAAGTCCGACTCTCCCCTCATCACCCACAGGCAGACCCTCATAAAGCTGTTGGGCAATAGCCATAGTCTGCTTGGCCGTGAAGCGAAGCTTGCGCCAAGCTTCCTGTTGCAGGGTGCTGGTTATAAACGGTGGCGCTGGCTGGCGGCTTACCTTTTTGGTCTTTACCCTGATAACAGTGTAGTTAGCCTGTTTAAGTTCGCCGCTAATTTCATCAGCTTCCTCTTGATTGTGAATTTCCAGCTTCTTACCGTTTATGAGCCCGATTAACATCGCTCGGAAGGTTTTTGCTTCTTCAGTTGGTATCTTCCTGGCTAGCTCAGCCTCAATTGTCCAGTACTCTGAGGAGACAAACTGCTCAATCTCGCGCTCTCGTTCAACGATGATTCTCAGCACCACTGACTGGACCCTGCCTGCTGAGAGGCCTCTTCTTACCTTCTGCCAGAGCAGTGGGCTGAGCTTGTAGCCCACCAGTCTATCCAGGATGCGCCGTGCCTGCTGAGCGTTGACCAGTTGCATATCTATAGAGCGCGGATGCTTGAAGGCGTGCTCTATAGCTTCCTCGGTTATTTCGTAAAAGACAACTCGTCGGTAGGGTATGCGATTCGTTTTTGTCACCTCGAGCAAGTGCCAGGAGATGGCTTCCCCCTCACGGTCAGGGTCGGTGGCCAGATATACAGTGGAGGCAGCCTTGGCAGCCTTTTTGAGCTCTCCCACGAATTTGCTTTTTCCTCTGGGCACGATGTATTTAGGCATAAAGCCCTTCTCTATCTCAACCCCTAATTGGCTCTTGGGTAGATCCCTCACATGACCCATTGAGGCTTTAAGACTGTAGTCGCTGCCCAGGATTTTACTTAGCGTCCTAGCCTTCGCTGGCGATTCTACTATAACCAAATTCTTCTTCATGATAGCTATTCTACTTTTACCCTGTATTCTGCTCTGGCTTCCCTGGCCAGAGTATAATTCATAGTTCCCACCTGCTTTATCAGGCCCTTTAGTTCCATCATAGCCAGGGTGCTGCTGACGGTGGATATCGACAAGCCGCTTGAGCGACAGACCTCATCAATATGGGTGGGCTCAGCACCCAGCTTTTTGAGTAGCAGCGACTCGGTATCCGAGGAGGGTATAACCTCTTTTATTTCTATCTGGCGGGCTACTGCCGTCAGATTTAATTCTTCCATAATGTCGGTATAGTCACGAACCAGCTTAGCTCCCTCCTGAATGAGGTGGTTTGTTCCTCTGCTGGTTGGTGACAGGATACTGCCCGGGATGGCAAAGACTTCCCGGTTTTGCTCTATTGCCCAGTGAGCTGTGTTCATGGCTCCGCTGGCCTCTCCGGCTTCAGCTACTAAGACTCCGAGGCTCAGGCCGCTCATAATGCGGTTGCGCGGGAAGAAATTACTAGGCTTGGGTCTTGTTCCCAGAGGATACTCACTTATCAAGGCTCCTTGCTGAATAATGCGGCGAGCCAGATTAGCATTCTCGTTGGGGTAAACAACATCCAGCCCGCAGGCAAGTACGGCAATGCTCCTGCCGCTTACCTCTAGGGCACTGTGATGAGCTACCGAGTCGATTCCCCTGGCCAGACCACTGACAATGGTAATTTTGTTCTGGGCCAGATCGGTTACTATTTCCTCGGTTATCTGTCTCCCGTAAGCAGTAGCTCGGCGGGTACCCACCACTGCCAGACACCATTCATCCTCAGGGCGCAGGGAACCCCTGACATAAAGGATTGGTGGATAATCATATATCTCTTTAAGTCGGGACGGGTAATTCGGGTCATGCCAGGTGAGAACCTTCACCCCGTAGCGGTCCAGTTTTTTCATCTCTGCTTCCAGAGAGAGCTTGGGTCGCCAGGAGATAACAGCACTCATAGAGCTGTTATCCAAACCGGCGCGTTTTAGATCAGCCGGGCCGGATTCCCATGCATACTCCAGATTGCTAAAGTGATTCTCAAGTTGAGCCAATCTAACCCGGCCAATGCCTGGTATGAGGCTAAAGCCCACACGGTATTTAGTGTCTCGGTTACTCATTTCCAAGGTAATGCCATTCTAGCACAGAGGAAAGATTGCAGACAATTGAAGACCAATGAAGTCTTGAAGGTATATGATTCCTGTTTAGTGAAATAGGGCAACGTGGCGGAGAGGGTGGGATTCGAACCCACGGTCGGAAATCCGACACGCGCTCTCCAGGCGCGCCTGATAGGCCACTCCAGCACCTCTCCTCAATTCGATTGTATCTTCAGCTTAGTAGTATCACATCAGTTTTGTCGATTATACTTCTTCAAGAACTGTCCAGCCTTTTTCCTAGTGGCATTCCGGGTATTTTGGGTCTGTCGCCTGACAAACTCGATAGTCTTTTCTTTATCTTCCAGTTTATTGAAATACGTGCCTATTGCCAGAATCACCTTCCCGATGGCGATGTTCCGGCATTCATCCGTGTCATAATTGTAATGCTCGATTCTTAGCAATTCCCTGGTTATTTCTGTTTGGTATGCGGGTTTGGCTCGTGCAATGTTAGCTAGGGCAGTAATAGCATGATTGGCAGTAATCATATTGCCTGCATTCAATAATCCAAAGAGTTTGCCTATCAATTTATCGACTTTATCAGCATCGTCTACTCTGGATACAGCCCCTATAATATCAATTGCCGTCCATTTTAAAACTTTATTTTTTCCATTTAGGAATTTGACGAAGAAATCTAGATCAGGATAAATCTCTGATGGCTTCTCCGCAGCAACAGCCAGAAGATTTTTCGCACAGCCGTATCTTATTCTGGGGTCTTCGGAGAGTAATTCTGTAAAATTAATGGCTTTCACTCTTTATTACCTGCTACTAAAAAACATCTGGCGGAGAGGGTGGGATTCGAACCCACGCTCCGCTGTAAGCGGAGACCGCTTTTCGAGAGCGGCACCATGAACCACTCGGACACCTCTCCAGTATTTCAATATTATATCATATGCTTTACGATTTCACTTCGGATATAGTATGCTTGAAATATGTTGCTAACCTCTAGGAGTCTCTGTCTTTGATTTGGTTAAAGTTTCTCTTATGTCTTGCCATTATCCTGTTTGCCGGGGCGAAGCTGGCCCGATATGGAGATATTATTGCCGAGAAGACAGGGCTTGGGAGAATATGGATAGGCCTGATGCTTCTGGCCGGCATCACCTCCGCTCCTGAGTTGGTCACTAGTGTAAGCTCTGTTGCTCTGGTCGACGCTCCCGACTTGGCACTGGGCACACTTTTGGGGAGCT
>DAOUMH010000058.1:0-2516 GCA_034411815.1 Dehalococcoidales bacterium
CGGCAAGCGCTTCGTCCAGAAATTCCGTGACACCGAGATCCTGCATCTTCTCCCACAATCTCCGCCCGAGGCCGTGGAGCAGGTAGAAATCTATGTGGTCGGTCCGGAGCCGGGCAAGCTGTTCATCGAGATACCGGTCCATATCCTCCCGTGACCCGACCTTCCAGACGGGGAGTTTCGTTGCAATGGTGAGGCTCGTTGGCAGACCAATAAACGGATCACATTATGAGGTTCTCTCCGGTAACCAGCGCCTAAAGGTACTGGCAGGGCTGAATAAAGAGGCTGCTCCTTGCGTTGTTGTTGACCTGGACGACACCGAAGCCATGCTACTAACCCAGGCTCTAAACGGCATAAAAGGCCAGGACGACCTGGCTCTTAAAGGTGCTCTCCTCAGGCAGATCCTGTCTGCTATACCTCAAAGTGAAGTCCTTGCACTTCTTCCTGAGACAGCTAATAGCCTGAATACACTGGCCTCTATCAGCGAAGAAAGTCTTGCAGAACACCTAATAGCCTGGGAGCAGGCACAAGCAGCCAGGCTCTCCCACATGCAACTCCAGTTCACTCGGCAGCAGCTAGATGTGGTTCAAGAGGCTGTCAGCCTGATAATGCCAGTCGCCAGAGGTTCTGATAAGGATAATCCTAATAGCCGGGGAACGGCTATCTTCCTCTTGTGCAAGTTCTATCTTGAGAGGTACCAGCCGGAATGAAGAACATACTCTGCTTAATATGCTCAGAACCATTATCAGTACGACTAGCAAAGGGGCGTTCCTCCAATAAGCCCTTTATCATGCTCATCTGCCCCGTTGACGGCCGTCATTTCCGTGCTTTCATCTCGGACCAGGACTATATCAAGAAGATACTGGCCGATAAGGGTACGGGTACGGGGACACCCGGCTCCCCAGGCGGCGATATATATGTATGTAAGACAACAGAAGAGGGCGTTACCCATGGCTAACTTAAATGAAGACTTTCAAACAGGTATTGATATGGTTAATGCCAGGAGCGCCCTGGCTGTTTTCCATACTGCCTATGCTATGGCCTTAGAAGGAAATCCCAGAGTAACGGCGACTGAGATATCTAATAGGGAAGCCAGCGATTACGGCTATTCAGTTACGCCCTCAAATATCGGACAGGTCTTCTCGGCTTTTGGGATTAAGACAGCTACTTCGCATGGCAAGACTCGCTACGTCCTGGATATTAAAGAGCTTGAGCGTATCAGAGAGAAGCTGATGACCGGCTGCGGAGAACTTGCCACGAAACTGGAAGAGTCCCTCAAGTCCTATAAAGAACTGGATGAAAGGGTTAAAGCTCTGGTAGCCCGCCTTCAAGAAGTCAGCCAACTGAGGGACCAGGAAAGTGACCTGATGAGGCAAATAGGTGAACTTGAATGAAGATAGCCATCTACGCCAGGGTGTCAACTGCTGATAAGGACCAGGACTTAAATACCCAGCTTATGCCGCTCAGGGAGTTTGTTAAAGCCCAGAGTTGGGAGGTCTTTAATGAATATACCGACCAGGTCTCGGCAGCTGACATCGTCCACCGCACCTCCTGGAGAGAGCTATTAAAAGACGCCAGCAAGAGGAAGTTCGATCTTCTTCTGGTCTGGCGTATGGACAGAGCCTTCCGTTCGGTGCTCGATGCGGCAACAACCCTGGAAAGGCTGAGGACCTGGGGAGTGGGCTTAAGGTCTTATGCCGAGCCCTGGCTTGATACCACCTCTCCTTTCGGTGAAGCACTCTACTACATCACTGTAGCTTACGCCCAACTGGAAAGAGGGATCTTAAGAGAACGGGTAAAAGCCGGTATGGACAGAGCCCGAAAACTAGGGGCTAAAATAGGTCGGCCAAGGGTAACCGATAGGCGAGGCTTCAATCAGGCTTTTGGAGCAGTTTTGGAGCGTCTTAGGGACGGTTCTATATCAAGAGGCCAGGCAGCCAAGGAGCTTCGTATCGGCTATGCCACTCTAATAAGGCTTATTGACGCTCATGACAAAGAGCAGAGAGTATTTTGACCATGGCTGAAGAAAATACCGATAAACTAGAAAAATCGTTGACGGGTATACTCCATTCGTATACACTGGCCGCCGATTCTGGCGAGGAGGAGGTTGAAAGCATCATGATAAAGCAATTCCTGGATTCCCTGGCTGATATAGCTCTCTCAGCCGCTTCCCGTAAAGGAAGGGAAAACCAATGAACGAAACAAAAAGGGCGGTAGCCTACTTGAGGGTATCATCTGTCTCCCAGATAGACGGCCATTCCCTTGACGCTCAGGAGAGACTCTTTCATGAACTCTGCCGTAATCGGGGCTGGGAAGTTATCCGTGTATATAGAGAAGAAGGCAAATCAGCCCATGTCGACAGCATCCACCGCCGCCCGGTATTTAAAAAGCTCATGGACGATGCCCAAAAGCACCAATTCGATATAGTGGTAGTCCACACACTGGACAGGTGGTCACGGAATCTCAGAGTAACCCTCGAATCCCTAGGTATGCTGGGGAAGCTGGGAATCGGGCTCGTC
>DAOUMH010000059.1:0-48476 GCA_034411815.1 Dehalococcoidales bacterium
TCGGCAGGCTGAGAGATGAGTGTTTGAACACGAACTGGTTTATTAACTTGAAACATGCCCGTGATACCATCGAAGACTGGAGAATCGACTATAACGAGGTCAGGCCGCACAGCTCATTGAAGGGAAACACTCCAACGGAGTATGCTAAAGTAACGGCTGGACTCTAAATAGCGGGTGATACTAATTACAGGGTAAGGTCATCAGCATCCAATTTGCCTAATGCAGCAGTTAATTTTTCTCTGCGCGCTGTGCACACATAAAACAAAACCGGTATAACCACTGATACAATTAGAATCCATGCCACATACTTTTTAGATATAATTTCAGGATATAGCCATTCCCCAAAAGCTATGGCGAGCACCAACATAATAGCAATTAGCGTTACGATTGCTGGTAGGTAACTACGTGGTTTAGGCATAGCCCCCGCCCCTATAACTAGTAATACGGCTATAACTAATGCCATGACACCAACCATATAATACTCCTGCCAGTAATTCCCTCAACTGGCAGTATAGCACCCTAACAACTAAAAACAAATAAAACCTACGCCGCTGCTCATTGACTTATAATGTCCTCTATACTACGATGTAAACAGGTCAAGTAAACCGGGTGACCGCCCGCCCTAGGTGGGAGGAAAGTCCGAGCTCCACCGGGCAGGATGCTGGGTAACACCCAGGAGGGGTAACCCTACGGAAAGTGCCACAGAAACATACCGCCCCGTTTAATGCAGGGTAAGGGTGAAATGGTGAGGTAAGAGCTCACCAGCGGCTGGGTGACCAGTCGGCTGGGTAAACCCCATCCGGAGCAAGACCGAATAGAGGGACATAAGGACGCCCGGTCTGTCCCCGGGTTGGTCGCTTGACCCTGGTGGTAACACCAAGGCTAGATAGATGGTCACCGCCCCGATTAGTCGGGGTACAGAACTCGGCTTACAGGTTTACTTGACCTATTCCAAAACAACCTCACCCCTAAAACACTTCAAGGAGGGTAATCCCGATGTCAAAAACGGCGAAAATTATAGCCCTAACCCTTCTGCTGGTCGTGAGCCTTACCCTGTCCTTTGGCGCCGGTTGCATCCTGAATAGCGGAACCGCCCAAAGCCAGGGTCTAGACGCCATAGAGCAGGCATGGAACATCATATTCCGTGATTACGTGGACCAAGACAAGCTCGATGCCGACGTCCTGAGCCAGGCAGCTATCAAGGGCATGATAGAAGCACTGGACGATCCCTATACCTCCTACCTGGATAACGAAGCCCGGCAACTGAGCCTGAGCAACCTAGCAGGAAAATTTGAGGGCATCGGGGCTTATGTAGGAATCAAGGATGAACAGCTAATGATTATCGCCCCTATAGACGATTCACCAGCGGCTAAGGCAGGTATTATGGCCGGCGATATAATTATGGAAATAAACGGCGAGTCCACCTCAGAGATGAGCCTGGAGGAGGTCGTGATTAATATCCGTGGACCCAAGGGGACATCCGTAAGGCTTCTCATCCTTCACCAGGGTAAAACCGAACCCGAGGAGATTGAAATAGTCAGGGGCGAAATCGAACTGCCCAGTGTCTACTTCGAGATGAGAGGCGATATTGCCTATATCAGTATTGCCCACTTTTCCGAACGCACCGATGGAGAGCTATCGCCGGTACTACAGAGCCTAGCCCAGGAAGGAGCTACCGGTATTGTCCTTGACCTGCGCAGTAATCCCGGTGGACTGCTCCAAACAGTGGTCGATGTAGCCAGCTATTTCCTAGAAGAAGGTTCTGTAGTTATCAAGGTGATAGACAATCAAGACAAACAGACAACCACCTCAGTCGAGTCTAGGGGAACGATTATCGACCTGCCCATGGTCGTTTTAGTAGACAGCTACAGTGCCAGCGGTAGTGAGGTATTGGCCGGAGCCCTGCAGGATTACTCCCGAGCTACTATTGCCGGCGCCAAAACCTATGGTAAGGGTAGCGTCAATATCCTGCGCCAGCTTGACGATGGTTCGGGGGTGTATATCACCACCGCCCGCTGGCTCACCCCCAACGGTCGGTTGATAGAAGGCGAGGGAATAGACCCCGACTATGAGCTTGAAGAGGTTGAGGAAGAAGCCGCCATCCAGTGGGCTATAGACTACCTCAACAGCAACAGGTAATAGAGAAGCACCTTGCCAGAGTCAATCAAGGCTGAATGACAACCCTTACACCAGACCTATGGGGTCAATATCTATCGTCCAGCCACGGGGAAAAGATATCCGGGAGAGAAAACCAGACAACTCAGAGCCGCGAAGTATTAGCTGCCACCGGAACCGACCTCGCAGCCGATGAATAAATGCCGGCGCCGGCCCAATTAAGCCAAGAGAGGCTATTCCCTCTGAGTCCCTTTTCTCAATAAGAAGACGCTTCATTCTCTCTGCCTCCCTCTGGCAAAGAGCATCATTAGTATGGGTATAAACAAGACGGGCTAGCTGAGCAAAGGGAGGATTGCGAAGCTGGCGGCGATAAGCAATCTCCTTACTATAGAAGAGAGCATAGTCGTGCTTAGCCGCCGCCCGGATAGCATAGTGCTCAGGAGAGTATGTCTGAATGATAACCTTCCCACCCAGAGCACCACGCCCTGCCCTCCCCGCCACCTGACTCATAAGCTGGAAAATCCTCTCCCCGGCTCGGAAGTCGGGCAGGTTTAAACCGGTATCAGCACTAACCACCCCGACCAGGGTAACCAGGGGCAAATCCAGCCCCTTGGCAATCATCTGGGTGCCAATCAGAATATCAGCCTCATGAGAGCGAAACTTGCCTAATATCTCCTGGTGGGAATACTTATGCCTAGTAACATCGGTATCCCAACGCAGGAGCTTGGCTCGGGGAAAAACATGGCTGGCTTCCTGCTCAAGCTTCTGGGTGCCGATGCCTAGAAGCTTTATCTGCCGACTTGAGCACCGGGGGCAAACTCGGGGAACCGATATTTTGTAGTTACACTGATGGCAGACTAAAACATCCTCAGCCAGGTGATAGGTAAGGGTAACCTCACAGCGCTTACAGCGAAGGACGAAGCCGCAACTACGGCATTGAACAAAGGTAGCTGCCCCCCTCCGATTAAGAAACAGAATTACCTGCTCCTCTCCCGCTACAGCCCTAGTCGTCGCCTGTAGTAAGGAGCGGCTAAAAAGACCTCTATTACCCGCCTTAAGCTCCTCCCTTAAATCTACTACCTCCACCTGAGGTAGTGGCGAACCCTCACTAGGGGTGAGCCGCTCAGGGAGCTGAAGCAGGTGATAGTCTCCCTTCTGGGAGCGGTAAAAACTCTCCACGTCAGGGGTAGCGCTGCCCAGAATAACTACAGCCCCGGCCAACTCAGCCAGCTTTATGGCTACATCACGAGAATGGTAGCGGGGCGATTTGTCCTGCTTATAGGTCCATTCGTGCTCTTCATCAATAACAACGAGCCCTAAATCAGGCTGAGGGGCAAAGATAGCACTCCTAGAACCAATGACTACATCAAACTCACCGTTTCTTATTCGCTGCCACTCGTCAAACTGCTCACCCAGGGAGAGTTTACTATGAAGGACAGCCACCCTATGTGGAAAGCGTGAAGCAAACCGCTCTATAGTCTGGGTAGTAAGTGAAATCTCCGGAACCAAAACAATACCCCGCTTACCCAGCTTCACTACCTCAGCCAGGGCCTGCAGGTAGATTTCTGTCTTGCCACTCCCGGTAACCCCGTGAAGCAAAAAAACAGCTGGCGAAGAATGCCCCACCACCTGCTGCAGGCCTGATTGAACAGACCTGAAGGCTGATTCCTGGGCGAGAGTAAGAGCCAGCGGATGCGAAGGGGTAATACCCTGATAGGAAATCGGTTCGCGCCTTACCTCGACCTGCTGAAGCTCAACCAAGCCCCTACCCACTACCGCTTCAACTACCGATGCCGAACAGCCAACGCTCCTTCTCGCCTCGGCAAGAGGTACAGGCTGAAGCATCCGGGATAAAAAATCAAGAAGGCTTGCCTGCTTGCTCGCCCTACTGCGAAGCCTGGCTGCCTCCTGCCGAGCTTCTTCAGCCCCCACTACCAGATGCAGGTAGGACACCACCTTCGGTTTGACCCTGACCCTCTCCAGATCATAGCTTCTGACCGCCAGACCCCGACCGACCAGTTGAGAGGTTATGAGCCTAGCCTGTCCAGCCCCATAATTCTTCTCAAGCTCCGGCAGACCAACCCTGCCCCGCTGCCGAACCAGCTCCAGAACCTGCCTTTGCTGCCGGGTAAGAGAAGAGGCATCATACTCATGAGAGGTCGGACAGATAAAGGTAACCACCCTACGCTCAAACCCCGGCGGCAGCATCAAAGCCACGGCATCAAAGAGGGAGGATAGATAGTAATCGCTAATCCAGCGAGCCAGTAGCACCTGGGACGGAGATAATAGCGGACGGGGCTCAATAACACCAGCTATTTCCCTGGTTTCCTCCACGGAGGGGTAACGGGCTAGCTCTAAAACAACGCCCTGAAGGAGCTTATCCCCAAAAGGCACCCATACCGCCTGCCCCACTTCAATGCTCAGACCAACGGGTATAGCATAGCTGAATGTCCTGCGCTGGGCTACCGGCGAATTAACACTGACCTCAGCATACCCCATCCTAACACTCCAGCGAGGTAGCTATGATTTAGTCTCGCTTCTGCCTCTTTTCCCTGATACGGGACGCCTTGGCACTAAGCCCACGCAGGTAATAAAGCTTAGCCCGGCGCACCCTGCCGTGTCGCACCACCTCTACCTTCTCTACAAGCGGGGAATGCAGGGGAAAGGTACGCTCCACACCCACACCCTGAAAAACACGCCTCACTCTAAAGCTAGAGCCAGCTCCACTACGCCTAACCTTAATTACAACCCCCTGAAATAGCTGGGCACGCGCCTTTTCCTCACCCACAATCTTGGTAGTGACCCTTACCGTGTCGCCGGGAGCAAAAGCTGAGATATTAGGATTCTGTTTGGTCTCAACCAGTGAGCTAATATTCATTAAAGTCTCCTCACTTAATAGTATTAAAACCTAGGGTTGCCTCAACCTATCTACTAGCTGTCTTTCATCCGGACATAGGTTAGCCTTGTCTAACAGCTCAGGACGACGCTCCAGCGTACGGCGGATAGCCTGCTCACGGCGCCACCTGGCAATCTGAGCATGATTTCCCGAAAGCAGAACCTCAGGCACCGTCCACCCGCCATACACCGGGGGACGAGTGTACTGGGGATACTCCAATAACCCATCAGTGTGAGAATCATCCAGCGGTGAAGCCTCTGAGCCGAGAACGCCGGGCAGCAGCCTGACCACAGCATCTACCACCACCATAGCTGCCAGCTCACCACCGCTAAGGACATAATCGCCAATACTAATCTCATCGGTAACCAGATACTCACGCACCCGCTCATCCACTCCTTCATAGTGGCCACAGATAAGAGCCAGACGCTCATAGTTTGATAACTCCCGAGCAATCTGTTGAGAGAAAGGGCGACCCTGCGGGGTAAGCAGAATAATCGGCAATTCCCCAACCCCCTGATTAAGAGCCATACCTGATTTTATCGAGTCCACCGCCTCAAAAACAGGCTCGGGCTTAAGCACCATGCCAACCCCACCCCCGTAAGGATAGTCATCAACAGTATGATGCTTATCATGAGTATAGTCCCTAATGTTATGAATATTGACCACGACCAACCTGCGCTCAATCGCCTGTTTCAAAATACTAACGCTAAACGGGCTCTGGAACATCTGGGGAAATAGGGTCAGAATATCAATCTGCACCGACCTAATCCTTTCCAAATCCTGAAGCCGCGTGCTCTGAATCGCCTTAAGACTACCCGACAGATTACACGAATCCTATTCTACCACATATAAGGTATCTAGCAAAATCAGCCTGTCTAAAAAGATAGCCCCTCGTTCATCCCTGAATGGGCGGGCTCCAGCAAGCACAGCCACACACCATTATATAGCAATTTGCTACTTGACAAAGAAGACGGCAGTGCTGTAACCTTTCTTAATTAAGCCAAGATACTCAGCTTCCCAACACAAGCCTCACCGGGGCAAATTACTGGCATACCAAAGGCATTTATCATAAAGCAGCTAACTACTAGCTCAACGACTACAAACTATATGGAGGCAGGCATGGAAGAACCAGAGATACGGAACAAGACCCTTCTGGGATGGAGAGCAGAGGTGGGTATGCTCGCCCCAGACCCTGGAATGTACCGAGAGTTTGACATCGTAGCTCCGGAAGGAGTCAGATTCTCCAGGGCCTTACTGGGACTGGCAGGCACTACCACTGAGGCACTCAAGGATATGGCCAACCAGATTGAGACCGAGGCCCAAAAGCTTAATGTAGGCCGTAAGAGTGACCTTATCTGCTTCGGCTGCACATCCGGGTCCTTTATAGGAGGACCGGGCTATGACCAGACCATCATTGAGCGGATTGAAAAGGCATCCGGCTCCCCGGCGACCACTACCATCACCTGCGTTACAGAGCTACTCAAGGATATGGGTGTCAAACAAATAGCCTTGGTCGGCCCCTACACAGATTCAATCTTTGACACAGAAATAAAGTTCTTCAAGAGCCATGGTATCGAGGCACTTTATGTCAAGGGGTCGGGGCTGGGCTTGGTTGAAGAAACCGAATTCTGGGACTATATGATGGACCCCTATATTGCCTACAAGTTAGGCAAAGAGGGAGCCAAAGCCTGGCCAAACGCAGACTGCGTATTTATCACCTGTATGTCAACCTCAATACTGAGGATAGTAGATGTCCTGGAGAGAGAGATAGGAAAACCGGTAATATCAAGTTGCTCGGCAACATTGTATGGCATCCTGAAGAAGCTGGGCATCCCCGACCCGGTTTACCACTATGGAGAAGCCCTGACCAGACCGAGACTTCCTCACCAAATTAAGAAAACCGGCTGAGCAAAGCCGGTCTAGGTTTTAAACGTAGCGCCATTTTCAGCCAAGCTATAAATGGCGCTACTTATTAACCGCTGTTAAATAAAAGGGGACCATCTCCCAGAGAAGATAATACCCTAAATTACGCCGTCAGCCTCTAGTTTGCTTATTTCCTCCCGGCTATACCCCAACAGCCCGGAATATACCTCATGATTATGTTCGCCCAGAGATGGAGCGGGAAACTTTAGATTGCCCGGCGTTTTGGACATCTTGATTGGAGAACCAGCCGCCTTAAACTTGCCTGAACGAGGCTGCTCAACATCAACTATCATTTCCCGAGTCAAAAGCTGGGGGTCAGTAGCTACTTTGTCAAAGGTAGGGATTGGAGAACACGGTATACTAGATCCCCTGAGGGCATCTGTCAATTCCTCCGTGCTTTTTGTCTTAGTCCATTCTGCTACCATGGCATCATTTTCAACCCTGTGCTTGACCCGCTCGCCTGAAGTAGCAACCTCAGTTGTCCCCACCAAGTCCTCTCTACCCATAAGCTTGAGAAGGCTCTCATACTGGCCATCTGTAATAGCCGATATTATTATATAGTCATCCTTGGTTTGATAAATATTGGTGCCAGCATCATTGGTGTAACTATTGCCAGGCTTCAAAGGAATCATATTCTTCATGAAGAAATAACCGGAGTGCTCCATGGCAATGGTATTCCACACGCAATCTTGCATGGAAATATCAACCAGCTGGCCCTCACCCGTCTTCTCCCTATAATGCAAGGCAGCCAGAACACCAATCGCCGTGTAGACGCCACCCAAGGTATCCGCTATTGACGCGCCTGCCTTGACCGGAGGGCCACCAGGCAAACCGTTAATACTGATAAAACCACCCATAGCCTGAGCCACTATATCAAAAGCAGCATCATAACGACGAGGTCCCGTCTGGCCGAAACCAGCCAGTGAAGCATATACCAGACGAGGATTTATCTTGCTTATCTCTTCATAGCCAAGACCAAGCTTGCTCATTACCCCAGGCTTGAGGTTCTCCACTATAACATCTACCTTTTTCGCTAAATCCCTGGCAATCTGCAAGCCCTTCTCAGAACGAAGATTCAAGGTGATACTCTTCTTGCCCAGGTTCAGGTTGATAAAGTAAGCAGACTCCCCCGCATCCGTAAAGGGGAAAAACTCCCTTACCATATCTCCCATACCGGGCCTTTCAACCTTGATGACCTCAGCCCCCAAACCCCTCAGCACTAGCGTGCAAGTAGGTCCTGCCTGAAAATGGGTGAAATCCAATACTTTAATATCTTCCAACGCCCCTGCCATGATACTATACCCTCCTTTTTGTTATTCCAAAAAGTCCGCCATTATGGCTCCAGATACCTCTAAGTATAATATTACTCACCACCAAATGGGACTTATATGACCAAGGTTAACAACTAACTACCACCCTCCTCCCAGAGACCGAGAGCCTTACCCTGAGGCATCTCTAAAGAAGAAGCCTCCAGATGCTTGGCAATTATACTTCGGTGGTGAGAGGCATCACCCAGATAAAGTTGGGCAGCTTTAACCCTCTTCGTGTAGAGCGGCAGCACGCTATCCTCCGTAGCATAGCCCATACTGGCAAAAACTGCCTGAGCACAAAGACAAGCATCATCAATAGCATCACTAGCCCGGGCCTTAGCCATTGCCACCGCAACATCGCTAGCCAGACCCTCGCTGAGCCGCCAAGCCGCTTGATAGGTAAGAAACCTGGTACTCTCAACCGCACTGAACATGTTAATGCAATAGTCCTGCACATACTGATTAACGCCGATAGGTTGGTCAAACTGCACCCTTGTCTTAGCGTAATCCAGGGTCAGTTCCAAGACCCGCTGCCCGGCACCTATCATCGCCGCACACAGCATCACCGTCCCCTGCTGCAAAGCACTTACCAGAGGAAGCCACCCGCCATTAAGCTCTCCCACCATGTTCTCCCCGGGGACTCTCACCCCGCTAAAGACGACCTCACTCTGCCTGTCACCGGCTACCGTCTTCAATAGGGTCTGCTGCAGTCCCTGGCTCTTAGCGTCTACCAAGAATAGAGTAAGCCCCTCCTCAGGTGCTGCCCCATCCCCAGTCTTAGCCACACATAAGAGGTAATCAGCTACATGAGCATCGGGAACAAATAACTTGGTGCCGTCAATAACATACTCATCACCATCAGCGACAGCCTTAACCGCCACCCCATCAGCATTCCAGCTGGCACTGGGTTCGGTCAAGGCGAGGGCAAGAATCAAATCACCATCGGCTATCTTGGGTATGAATTCTGATTTCTGCTCCTCACTGCCAGCCGCCAAGACAGTAAGCCCACCCAAAACCACCGAGGAAAGAGCAGGACTGGGGAACATAACCCTCCCCATCTCTTCAAAGAGGACCGCCATATCCAGAACGCTGCCCCCGGCACCACCATACTTCTCCGGGAAGACAACTCGCAACCAGCCCAGTTCCGCTATCTGTCGCCATAACTCAGGGGAATAGCCCTTATCATCCTTCTCCATTTCCCTTACAAAACTCTCAGGGCACTCCTTCTCCAGGAAATCACGAGCCATCTTCCTGAGCATTTCCTGTTCTTCTGCGAGAGTAAAATCCATCGTGTTACTCCTATCCTAATATCAGCGCTTCCTCGGTAAACCGAGTGACCTAGCCAGGTTAAGTTTCACCAACTCAAGAGTACCTCCATTGTGGGGACTCCTCGTGAGCTGCCATCTACGTTCTAAAGAGCCCCTTAACTGTGACCACTTTGAACCTGTCCGGAGTTGACCGTAAAGCCCCATAATATTCATCAGCAAGTCGCAATGGCGAGCCCACCACAGCTTCCAGTAATACGCTGCCAGGTCATAATCCAAGGGGCCTAGCTTATCCCTCTGATCAAATCTGCATACCGTGCGCCAGCCGGCAAGCTTTAATATCTCAACCTCTATAGCTACCTGTGCCAGTGTATCCCTAACCTGCGGGTCTTCAATAAGCAGCTTTCCATTCCGCTTTGTCTCCTTGCAGAACTGAACAAATTCATCAAGGTTTCGCCTAAATCTCGCCGCCATGCCGGAGTTAGTCCGGTCATAATCCAAAGCGGTTACAGCAACATAAAAGCCGCGATTTAGCTCACCGAGTATATTCTCCTTAGAAACCCTGACATCATCAAAGAAAGCCTCGTTTTTCAGCTCCCCACCAAACACCGGGAATGGACGATAAGTTATCCCCGGGGTATCTGCAGGAATCACGAACATGGTAAGCCCTTTGTGCTTGGGAGTAGCATCCGCTGTCCTGGTCAGTGTGATAAGCCAATCCGGCTTATAAGAGCTACCGACAAAGTACTTCTGACCATTTAAGATAAAGTCATCACCGTCGGCACTGGCACGAAGCTGAACATTGGCCAGGTCAGAGCCGGCATTAGGCTCTGTAAACAGCAGGTCCCACATGGCTTCTCCCCGTGCTATCGGCGGAAGGAGCTTCTTCTTCTGCTCCTCGGTACCAAATATCAGTATAACAGGGGCAGCTATTGTAATACCTATCTCATTTGGCCAGTACCAGCATGTCGCCCAGTACCCCTGCTCTTCATTGATAATCCCCTGCTCAATCTCGCTGAGGCCTAAACCACCATGCTCCTGGGGCCAGCTCGCAGCCAGCCAACCCTTGTCTACCATTTTCTTTTGTGCTTTCTTATAAAAGGCCTCCAGCTCTTCACTTAGAGCAAAAACCTCCCCATCAAAATCCACCGGTAGCTCTCTAACCAAGAAGTCGTGAACCTCTTTTCGTAAGTCTTCCTGTTCTTTACTGAATGCAAAATCCATCTTCAATCCTCTAGTAGTAAGTAGGGTTCGTTGCCGGTAATGCCGAACATCATTTACTTCTTGCTACTCTTAACACCTTCAGCGATTGCACGAAACTCGCCCTCGTTCAGCGCTCGCTTAATATCAATCGCCTTCGCTTTAACCTGCTTCAGAATCTCCCTGGTTTCATCCTCATCAAGCTTGATGCCCAGCTTATCGGCCCACATAGTAACATTATCCAGCCCGCTTTTCTTCCCCAGTAATATTTTAGGCGCCCTATGGCCTACAAACTCGGGGTGGACAGGAAATACCTCTGTCGGGTAGTCGCCAAAAGTGTTCTTATACCAACTGGTAAGAATCCCAGACTCGATGTCATAAGCCATATCCCCTATAAGGGGCCGATTAGCCGGTATTTCCGTACCGGAGAGCTCTCTCACCAGCTTGGAAAGCTCGTTGAGTTTATCATACTTGAGTCCCACATCAATCCCGTACAAGGTTAAAAGAGCCAGTGCTACCTCTTCCATGCTGGTATTGCCAGCCCGTTCCCCGATGCCGGTAACCGTAGAGTGTATTACCTCAGCACCGGCGAGCACTGCCATTATCGTGTTAGCCACAGCCAAGCCAAAATCGGCATGGAAATGGATCTCCAGTGGCTTATGCACCCTCTCTTTAACCCTCTTGGTAAAGTAGCTGGCACCCTGCGGCGAAAGCACCCCGAAGGTGTCAACCAGGGTCAAGGCATCCATATGACCTTCTCTAGCAACCTTCTCAATAAGATTGAGGAACCAGTCCATATCCGCCCTGGTAGCATCTATAGTGAAGAAAACCACATATAGCCCCGCCTCTTTAGCGGCAAGGGTCGCCTTGACCGAAAGGTCTATAGCCTTCTCCAGCGGCCATTTATATGCATACTCAATCAGGTGCTCACTGGCAGGAACCTCCATGACAATACCCTTCACGCCACAGTCAGCCGCCCTCTTTACATCATCCACCATGCAACGAGAGAAACAGAAGATTTCAGGACCCAGGTTGCGTTTTACAATCTCCTTTATGGCAGCCTCATCTGCCGGGGACACAGCAGGCATACCAGCCTCAATACGGTGAACCCCCACCTCAGCCAGCTTCTCGGCAATGCGTATTTTGTCATCCTTGGTAAAGGTAACACCAGCCTGCTGCTCACCATCACGCAGGGTGATATCATGAATTTTCACCTTTGCGGGTGGTTGAAAACCCTTGGTTACCTCCGGCAGATAATTCCAAGGGCTGACAAACCAATTATCCGTTTTCCACGGTTCATTCTTAACCGACATTAACCTAAGAACCTCCTTGTCTGCTTATATTATATATCTTCACAATCAAACAGTAATAGAAAAAATCAGCTACAGCTATCCGCTACAGCGCTGAAACGCAAAACGCTGTTTGACAGATGGAACCCCTCACAAGGCTTTGTCCAGAATCTCTGTCAGGTCCATTACCTTAACATCAGCCTTGACCTTATGTGCCCCCTTTAGAAGCTGCATTACACAAGCCGGACAGTTGGTAGTGAAGACCGAGGCTCCTGTTGCCAGTAGCTCTTTAACCCTGTTCACAGCCACCCTCTCACTCAACTCGGGAGCACTTATCTCCAACCCGCCTCCTCCACCACAACAGGTAGACCACACCCCCTTCTGCATTGGTTCCGGTTCTCTCAACTCTAATCCCTCTATCTTGGACATAACCTCCCTCGGCTCATCAGTAATACAGAGGTACCTAGAGAGCTGACATGGGTCGTGATAGGTTACTACCATCTTCTCCTTTAGCTTTGGCTTTACCTTCTTTTCCCTTAGCTTCTCGGCTACAACCTCGATGAAATGCTTAACCTCTATGTCATAGCCATCAACAAATTGAGGGTAGAGGTTCTTTAACGAAGAAACACAAGCCGGGGTGAGACCTACTAACTTCTTAACCCCCAAGGATTTAAACAGCTCGTAATTTCTCTTGGCGTTATCAATATAGTCCTCGACAAAACCGGCATAGTACATCGGAGAGCCGCAACAGGGCTCATCTTCACCCAGATAGCCCACGTCCACACCGAGCTTCCGCAGAACACTAACCGCACTAACCAACACCCTCGTATAAGGGTCTTCCTTACCTACCGCCATAACCTTCCCTGCGATACCAGGAAGGTCAATACCAACCTTTTTAAAAGCCTTGGCCACACCCAGGCTCTTGTCCATTCCCAAACCCACCTTCTCCGCAGTTCGCGCCGCCCCCATCATACCCCCGGCATACCTCATTAGCTGGTAACCACACCCGGCAAAGAAGATATATTCAGCTTTTCGGGGTAGATTGAGATCCTTGGCCCATGCACTCTTATCCTCGTCCACGCCGAAGATATTGCCCTTTTCCAGCACATTCCCTCGGATATAAACATGCCCCGTTGGTATCAATCCTTTGTAGACTTTGTTCATGATTTTTTCCCACCTCCACGGGCTTCCGCCCTCTTAGCTAAAAGATGCCTCGTTTTTACTATGAGGTCCGCGCTTTCGGTACCTGCGGACATAACCTTACACAGGCTCTGACACCTACGGCAAGTCGTGCAGGAGAACAAGAGGTCGCTCAACTCCTCTTCGCTACCCAGCCCATACTCGAGGTGGGCAAAAATAGCCGCCAGTCGGCCCATAGCAGTTTGGGTAAACCACCCCTCATATGTCGGACAGACGGTGGTACACATCTTGCAATGACAGCATTGCCGCACACCATCTATTATTTCATCTTCCAACTGCTTCAAATCTTTATTCAATATCCTTCACCCTCCAAATTGCCAGGATTCAGAATGTTATTAGGATCAACCACCTTCTTCAAATCCACAAGCAGAGAATAGGCGGCTTCACCATACTTCTCGCGAAGGAAAGACGCTCTCCCTGCCATCTGTCCTACCTCCCCACCAACACCTCCCCACTTAAAATGCATGGCGTCCTCTAATTTGCGTGATTCCATCACAGCCGCATATTTCTTTTCGTTTGGCCAGTCCTTGGGAATAATCCACAAGGCGTGGATGGAACAGGCACCTATATGGCCATAAGTGTACATCTTGCACTCTTTCAAGACCTCAATGTTTGGCGGGCCCTTCTTAAGGTATTCTATCGCCTCACCCAGGCTATGCACTGGTAAACCCACCTCTATAGCTACCCACATTCCCTTAGGGTCTCTCTGCTGAAGATTGGTGATAAAATCACGAGCCGCCCAGAGTAACTCCTGCTCCTCCCTAGACTTGACAATGTAGGCTTCAACCGGCTTAAAACTCTTGAAAACCTTAAGTACCTCCTCGGCCTGACGGTCAGCCTCCTCCTGCGTGTATGCTATCGTAGTAGCTAGTGCCATCGAGCCCTTAGGTTTTCCAAGCCCCCTGATTTTAAAACCGATTACACAAGCATCCTCTTCCATATATTCGCCATACATTGGCGGCGGCAACTTATCCTGGTATATCTTTGTGAAAGAACGCCCGACATCCGCCGGATCCTTGAAAAACGCCGTAACGAAAGCCTTCTTGGGGTCCGGCAAGAGACGCATCCTTATCTTGGTAATAACACCAAACAGCCCCTCGGTTGCCGCAAAAAGCCGGGTCAAATCAATACCGGCGATTCTCCTCAAGCTTGTGGTGCCGGTTTCAATAATCTCACCATTCGGCAGAACCGCCTCCACCGCCATCACATAGTCTATCGTCTTCCCAACACAAGCATCGACCACATGCCCGATGGTGTTTACAGCCACCGAACCACCTATGGTCGAAGACTTCTTGCTACCTACGTTCGAAGACAGCATATACCCGAGCTTAAGGAGCATCATCTCCAGATCAAACAGCTTTACACCAGCCCCAACCTCACAATAACAATCTTCCTCATTCACCTCAAAGGAGGTAAGATTGGAAGTGCTCAGGATTATACAGCCCTTCCGCTTAGGCCTTGCCGCTCCGACAAAGCTGGTACCAGCTCCCTGAATCATCACCGGAATCTTATGCTCATTAGCATACTTTAATAACTTGGATGCATCCTGGACAGATTTCGGTCTGACAACGGCAGAAGGTATCAATTCTTTGTCTAAATCTTGTGGCATGGGGTCCAGTGCATAGCTGAACCTCTCATACACATCAACCGAAGCATTCTCTTTACCGACAAGCGACGCCAGGTCAGAAATCAAACGTTTATCATTACTCAAGTAAATCAGCCTCCTTTCTGCTTATGTTAAATATTGCTTCATCCAATGGTGCCAGGGTCTTGCTGAAAGCAATCTATCATTGAGGGTCAATTGCCTAAGCCCCGTCAGACTACCCTTCTTCAGGATATTAGAAAACACCAAGCCGGCACGCTCTGTCTTATTTATCAGCTGCATGCCTACCAATCTGTCGTTCTCAATAATCAATCTATGATAATCTGAGCCCATCTTCTTGTCAACCACGTCATAGTCGCTACGGCTACTAAAACTAGCCTCGCTCTTGCCTGCCGACGCTACCCGACTACCGAAAACCTCCACCGTGGCGGCATCAAAGGAGCCAATGAATTTGTTCTGCCTCCCCACACAGTTACAGCCTGCTATCCAACCCTGCCTCTTAGCATTATGCCAGAGGAGACTCAGGGTCTGCTTACCGGTGATAATATCCCTTGACTCAACACAGTCACCGCAGGCATAGACATCCTCTACGCTGGTCATCATATGGTCATCGGTTTTTATGGCCCTAAGATCACCGATATCTGCCCCGATCTGCCTGGCCAACTCCGTATTGGGCCTAACACCAGCCGCCATAATCACAACATCGCACTCGATATGTCTCTTATCAGTGGTTAAGCCCTTTACCACACCGTTGCCCAGAATCTCGGTTGCTCTTTCCTCGGTAAACACATTAACCCCATGGGCTTCAAGAATCCCTCTAATAATCGAGCCCATGTCAAAGTCAAAAAGCCTGGGCAATATACGGTTTAATATCTCAACGACGCTTACCTCAAGCCCCTTTTCCCGAAGGGAGATAGCCGCCTCCAATCCTATGGGACCAGAGCCTATGACAGCCACCTTCCTAGCCGGATAATTGGAGATCTTTTCGGCATCAGTGATTGTCTTGAATGTAAAAACCCCCTTCTTATCAGCCCCTTTAATAGGCAGGGAGATAGCCGTGCTACCGGTTGCCAGAACCAGTTTATCGAAAGGAATACTCCTATCCCCGACTAAAACCTCTCTTGCTTTAACATCCACCTCCGAGGCTTTCTGTCCGAAGACTACCTCTACCCCTTCCTTCCGATAGTCATCAAAGGTCTTCAAGAAAAGCTTCTGCTCCTCCATCTCACCCGACAGATACTTATAGAAGGCACAGGGTGAGTATAGAGGCGGCTCTTCATCGGAGACCAAGGTCAAACTGGCATCCTTATCAAACTTTCTGATAGCAGAGATAGCACTGTTACCGGCAATCCCATTGCCCACGATTACAATACGCTGACCCTTAAAACCCAACTTTCCAGTCAACTCCAAGCCCTTTTAAAAATAAATGGGGGTATAAATTAGGGGGAAGACAGCTCTAACATACCCTGCCTTCAGGTATCCAGACTTATCCAAGTCCTCGGCGATGTCACCAAGACCTACTTCTATAATCCTCCTCTTCGTCGGGATTCCGAGTTTGATATCCCAATCAAGCTCATCATAATAATCGTCCAGAATCTTTTCACAGTCCTCCCGGCTTAAAGGATTCTTGAAGTAATCCGCTAGATATACTTCCTCTCCCGTTTCACTTATCAACGGTTCAAACCAGCGGTCAGGGAACTTATCATCCTTCCTGGTGAACCCCTCCCGGAGATTAATTACCTTATACAGGACCTGACCTCTCGCACCGGCATCAAGCAAATCTTGAGCGGTTGTTTCCAGCCCTGTCACCGCCGAATAGATTTCAGCCATCTCATACGTATCAAAATCAAGCCCGACCCTGAGCCTGATACACTGGGCACCCATCGAGTCATTATAGATCTCCCGCTCCACAGCCCACTTAGTAAGCCGACCAACATTAAATCCGGTCGAGGAAAACACCCTCTTGATATCACTCTCAGATAAAGCCATCCTCTCAGCCGCCTTTATAAAGGCACTCAACGGCAAATCCCTCGACATATAAGTAGTAGGTACTGTTGTCCTCGGATGGCCATGCCTCGGGTTAATGACCTCGCTAAACTCGGTTACCTGCAACCTGTTTACCCTGGCATCATAGAGGGGTGTACCCCCCTTGACATGAATGGCCAGCTTCTCACAGCCCCTGCCTATCTTTTTAATAGCTCTCAGATACCCCTCGCCCAGAATGGCACCCAAGCCCTCTCTATTAGCCACCTGCTCCAACAGCTTTATGGTAGTCTCGAAACCCCAGTCAAGCTCCAGCCCTCCGGTGTCCTTCTTGTCTATTATGCCATGCTTATAGAGGTCAACCGCCCAATCTATAAGAGCCGTAATCTCGTGTACACATACGCCCATCCGATTACAATAGTCCAGGCATTTAACCATGCGATTGAAGGTGCCAACATCAGAGCGAGCGGCAAAGTTCGACAAACGCCCATAGAAAGAGGAGCCGTAGGTTTCAAGACCGGCAAACTCACCACTCCTGATGCGTACACGGTCTTTACAAGCGACAGGACACCCGGCACAGGCAATTCTCTCTCCTTTTATGTTGCTCTCGTATATATCTACGCCAAAATTCTTACGAGCCTTATCCCGCGGCAATACCGTACGCCAGTTATGATGGGAAGCCCCCTGTCTGATAAACCATCCGTCCCAACCTGCCATCGTACCTAAGCCCACTATCTTTTCATAATTTGGGTCCTTCTTGATGCACTCCACCATCGGGTCAACCACCTTCTTAAGACGCTCAGGGTCAGCTACCCTAATCCCTCTGGTGCCTTTTACAGCAACTGCCTTCAGGTTCTTGGAACCCATAACCGCCGGTAACCCCCCCTTACCCAAGGTGCTCAACTTATTAACCAAGCCGACCGTCGTTCTTACCATCCTCTCACCAGCGGGGCCAATACAATGCACAGAAGGGTTATCATGCCTGGCCCATATTATATCGGTGGCTTCATAGATATCCTTACCCCAGACTTCACTGCCATCGCAGATTTCCACGTCATCGTTATATACACTCAGGTATACCGGCTTATCTGACTTGCCGGTTATAACAATAAAGTCATAACCAGCCCATTTGATATTGGAGCCTAAATCATCACCAACATGTGCCCATCCAATGGTTCCATACATCGGCATCTTGTATACACACGCTGTCGTCCTGCCACTCGGGAGAAATGCTCCCACGCAAGCACCAACACCATAAATTATGGGGGCTTTCTCATCATAAGGGTCCATCCCCGGCGGAATAAGGTCATAAGCCAATCTGAGGGCACCGGCCGGGCCACCCAGGAAATTTTTAGCAAACTCCACGCTTATCGGCTCTTTTTTAATCTCACCGGTGGTCAGATTTACCCTTAGAATACTCCCCCCATAACCCCCGAGCTCCATAATGTCACCTCCGTTAACAAAAGAATATCACTGAAATAATAATCAATAAGCTACCTTCTCAAGCATTACAGCCAGCTTCTTGACAGCCTCTTCCTTGCTTCTGATATTAGCTTCTTCCTGTGAAATATACGCTATAGCCCCAGAGGCACAGGCCTTGGCACACTGCGGGTCTCCCTGGCAAAGGTCACACTTCAACGAATGCCCCACCTCGGAATCCACTGATATGCCCCCCAGAGGACAGGCAACCGTGCACATCCCACAAGCAATACACAGGTCAGCGTCTACAACCATCGCTCCCGTCGTCTCGTCCCGTGATATTGCTCCCATCGGACAGACATCAGCACAAAGCGGTTTGGCACACTGACGACAGACTATAGGAACGGTTATCGCAAGCTTTCTCAGTTTAACAGGCAGAATCATTGACCTGCCAGGGCCAGCGGTTCCGCTCTGCTTCATAGAGCAAGCCATCATACAAGCCATACAACCTGTACACTTCTCCGGGTTGATAAACAACACCTTCACCATTATCGCTATCCTCCTTGCTGAATCCTATGTAATTGGGGAAGTCCTCTGTTTCACCAAGTAGAAGAAAAGTTTATAGCACCACAACCCTCTCTGTCAAGCCAATAAATCGCCCCAGGAGTGTATCACCGGAAGGAGAATAAACCGCCGAGTTTTATTGGACAGAACCAGAGGCAGGGGCTATAATCATAGGGCTAGATTAGAGGGGGATAGCTGTGAGTTCCCAACCTAAACCCCATATCCTTTTCACCGGCAATGAGATAGAAGCCACAGTCAAAAGGCTGGCGGCCGAAATCAGGGAGGACTATGACAATAAAGCTCCTCTCTTAATAGGGGTTCTCAAGGGCGCCTTCATATTTATGGCCGACCTTGTCCGATTCCTTGACCTCCCATTAGAAGTTGAGTTCATCAGGCTCTCCCGCTATGGGAGAAGCAAAGAGAGCTCAGGAAAGGTCAGGGTGGAACAAGACCTTCGTTCCGAAGTTAAGGACAAGGATGTACTGGTAATCGAAGACATCGTGGATACCGGCCTCACCACCTCTTTTCTCCTGGGCTACCTGCGAAGGAAGAGCCCAGCCTCTTTGAAGCTCTGCGCCCTGACTGACAAACCATCCCGACGGAAAATACCGGTCGCTATTGATTATCTGGGGTTCACCGTTCCTAATAAGTTCTTGATTGGTTATGGTTTGGATTGGGATGAGAAGTTCCGTAATCTCCCCGATATATGTACTCTGGAGGACTAAGACTGACAAACGATCTCTTAATCTCGGTAGCCAAGGGTGAGCTTCCCACCGACCTGATTCTGGCTAATGCCAAGATAGTGAATGTCTTTACCGGCGAGATAGAATCGGGTAATGTAGCCATCTGCGGGGATGTTATTGCCGGCGTCGGGGATTACCACCAGGCCAAAGAGGTGCTGGATTTAAGGGGTAAATATCTTGCCCCCGGGCTTATCAACGGGCATACCCACCTAGAAAGCTCTATGCTTGATGTTAACCAGTATGCCCGAGCAGTGGTACCACGAGGCACCTTAGCCGTAGTCACCGACCTCCATGAAATAGCCAATGTCTGCGGGCTGGACGGCATAAGGTATGTGCTGAACTCTGCCCGCCGTTTGCCCCTGGAGCTTTTCTTAATGGCTCCCTCCTGTGTGCCAGCTACCCACCTGGAAACCTCAGGCGCCAGTCTTGATTCTGAGGCTATTCGCCGGGTTCTCAGGTGGAAGGGCTGTATCGGTCTAGGAGAGGTAATGAATTTCCCCGGCGTGCTTAGCGGCAATGCCAGTGTACTGAGCAAAATCAGCCAAGCCAAGGGGAAGGCTATTGATGGGCATGCCCCCGGTGTCACCGGAAAAGACCTCAACGCCTATATTGCTGCCGGCATCTTCTCTGACCATGAGTCAGTTTCCCTGGATGAAGCCAGGGAGAAGCTAAGACAGGGTATGTGGGTCATGATTAGAGAGGGTTCATCAGAGAAGAACCTGAATGCCTTACTACCCCTGGTCACTGACAGAACCTACAAAAGATGTATGTTTGTGGTTGATGACCGCAGCTGCACCGACCTGCTCAGGGACGGTGATATTGATGCCGTGGTGCGCCAGGCAATAAGGCAGGGTCTTGACCCGGTGCGTGCCATCCAGCTGGCTACCATTAACACCGCCGAGTACTTTAGACTGGCCCGGCTCGGAGCAGTAGCCCCCGGCTACCTGGCGAACTTAGTTGTCATTGATGAACTATCCAGCCTGAGGATAGGTATGGTCTTCTACCACGGCCGCCTAGTGGCTAAAGATAGACAACCGTTATTCCCAATCTACAAACCCAGGGGCAAAAGACCGACCGATACAGTAAATATCAAACCCTTCACCATAGAAGCCCTGAGGCTCCCGGCCTCGGGAAAGACCGAACCGGTTATTGAGATTGTCCCCGGTCAGATAATTACCCGAGAAGGGGCAGAGAGGGTTAAGACTGTAGATGGTGTCGTGGTGCCTGATATCGGTAACGACATTCTGAAGCTGGTAGTAGTGGAGAGGCATAAAGCCACAGGTAATATCGGGCTAGGGCTGGTAAGAGGGTTCGGCCTGAAGAAAGGAGCCCTTGCCTCCTCCATTGCTCACGACTCGCATAACATCATCGCTGTCGGAACCAACGACAAAGACATATTGACTGCGGTTAAGGAGATTGACAGGTTAGGAGGTGGTCTGGTAGCAGCCGCTGAGGGCAAGATATTAGCCGGTTTACCCCTACCCATCGCCGGACTGTTATCCGATGAACCGCTGGAGGTAGTGGCAGGTAAACTGGAGGGACTGGAGAAGACGGCTGCCGATTTGGGCACAACACTGCCCTCTCCCTTCTCTACCCTCTCCTTCCTGGCTCTACCTGTAATTCCCGAACTCAGGCTCACCGACCTCGGGCTGGTAGATGTCGGCCAGTTCAGGTTGATTAAGTAAAACCTTCAGGAATAGTCAAGGAGGGGGAAATATGCATTCCGCTAGAGGACAAGCTATCTTTGAGAACCGATATGATGCCGGGAGACAGCTTGCCCAGAATCTGACCGAGTATAAGGGACAATCCGTCACAGTGCTCGCCATCCCCAACGGCGGTGTGCCGGTGGCAGCAGAGGTAGCCCTGGCACTTGAAGCCGACCTCGCCCTTATCATCTCCCGCAAAATCCCCCTGCCCCTTAACCCTGAAGGTGGTTTCGGGGCAGTTACGGACGATGGAACCATTATCCTTAACGAGGAGGTGGTAAAAAGAGCCCGACTGACCCAGCAACAGATAAGATATCAGGTCAGCAAGGTAAGAGCCGAGATTAAGCAGCGGAGCCTGCTCTACCAAGGAAGCCAGACTCTCCTCAGGGTAAACGGCAGGACAGTGATAGTCGTGGATGACGGGCTGGCTTCAGGTTTTACCATGATGGCAGCAGTGGAATCGGTGCGCCGCCGGCGGCCAAAGGAAATAATAGCAGCCATCCCTGCTGCATCAGCACTAGCCGTAAAGCAGCTAGAAAAGACCACTGACAAAATAGTAACCTGCGTTACGGAGTATGCGCCGAAATTCTACGTATCTGATTTCTACCGATACTGGCACACCCTTGAAGACACAGAAGTAATCCAGTGCCTTAAAGAATGGCAGCTCCGCCGCTTCAGATCAAACCTAGACTCACCATCTAAATAGACAATAGAGCTACCAGATGCCACCAACTGCCTGAGCAAGGTTTTTGAAGCCCTTGTTATTAAACTAGCCTGTCTTCTCTTTGGGCGGTTCTGCCGGAGCCGGGTTGACATAGCCAACGAGCAGGGTCCTAGGAATAAGGTCTATCAGCTCTTCCACCTTCCACACTGCTCCGCTGTTAAAGACCTGCCGTACCTCCTCTGGCTCTGAATAGATGCCCACTCTCCCTCTTTCGACGTGGAACACCTTGCCATTAATGTTAGCGGCCTCATCGGTAGCCAGATACGCCACCAGAGGAGCGACATATTCAGGCCCGGGCAGGTTCATCGCCACTTCATACGCCTCTTTAGTTATAAACCCGGCTTCAAACTGCTTCTTGAAGCTTGCTATTACTGCATCATCCAGGGTCATCCTCGTGCCTGCTACTGGTGACAGGGCATTACAGGTCACACCATACCGGCCTAATTCCAAGGCCATCGCTCTGGTCAAGCTTACTATGGCTCCCTTGGCCGCACAATAATTTGCCTGTCCTGCGAAGCCCCGCCAAGCATCCGAGGCGAAATTTATTATCCTGCCGCCCCTTTGCTGCCTCATAAAACCAGCCGCCCACCTGCAGCAATTAAAGGTGCCATAGAGGTGAACCTTAATCACCGAGTCCCATTCCTCCTCGGAAAGATTCCAAACCATTCTTTCCCTGAGGATACCGGCACAATTCACCAGGATATCTACATGACCGAAGGTCTCCACGCAGGTTTTAACAATCCCCTCGGCGGCACTAAAATCAGTCACAGAACTATAACTAGCAACAGCTTGCCCGCCTGCTTTCTTAATCTCAGCTACAACCCCATCAGCTGGAGCCAAATCCGAACCTTCCCCTCCCCTGGCTACCCCAGGGTCAACAACAACTACCTTAGCCCCCTCAGCGGCCAGAGTTAAAGCCACCGCTCTACCGATACCCCGACCGGCACCGGTCACCACAGCACCCTTATCCTTGAACCTGTTACCCATCTCTGTAATCTCCTTTACCCAGAACTAATTAGTTTTAACTACCAAATTTAACCCCGAGACAGCAAAGCCACGGTCGCCTTGCCCGGGGTTGTCTTTTCGCCTTTCTCATTCTCAACCCAGATATCACAATCTACATAATGCTCACCACCTTCAGCATACTTTCTGACAACCTTCCCCTTACACAACCATGTCTCTCCTTCTTGAGGCTCCTCCAGCGTCTTCATCAAACGGGGATAATCTATCGCCCGGAACTGGCAAGACAGCTTCTTCAAAGTCCCCTGCCCCCCTATCCAATCAGTAATTAGCTGAGCTAACCAACCCCGCTTCAATTGCCCATGGACAACCGGCCCTTCTACCCCCTGAGAAACAGCGAAGGCGTTTTCATAGTGAAGAGGATTAAAATCCCCCGTGGCCCCTGCCCATTTGACCAGCATTTGACTCGTAGCTACCTTAGACAGCGTGGGTATCTCACTACCCTCCTCGACATCTTCCCAATACAATTGCTTAGTCACTTTTGCCTCCAAAAATCAAGCTCTGGCGTGCCTTAGCCACCAGGGTACCATTCTGGTTAGTAAAGGTTATCTCCGTGGTCAGGAAGACCATCCTACCCATCTTACCTTCTCGCTCCCGAATATCTACAATCCTTTCCAAAGACGCCAGGGTATCTCCTGCCTGAATCGGATAGAGGAACTCATACTCTATCCCTCCGTCAAGAATACGGTCATAGCCAAGCTGGGTTGCTGTAGCTATTGCCCCATCCCTCAACTCAGAAGAAATTGGCATAGCTCCTGTCCACTTAGCCGGCCAGCCAAAAAAACCGGGAGGAGCTACTATAGAGCCATAACCCAGACTCCTAGCGTAACTCTCATCCCAGTACAGCGGATTGTGGTCGCCAACAGCATCAGCATACCTTCTAATGCCCCCCTTCCCCACCTCCATAACCATAACATCGCCACTTTTGCCCATAAACTTGGTAAGTTCTTCTGGTAACATGTTATCCCTCCACAGCAAATTTTAGCCTCTAGAAAGTCCTCTGTCAATCTTTAGCCCCGACTCATACGACCAACTTAGAGAGCCACCCTCTTGCCACAAGAGCACCACCAGCAGGAGAAACTCCGAGGGTTAGTGCCAAAATGCAAAATGCTGGCAGGTAAAGCAAACCCGGAGCCTGTCTCACATCCAATAAAGAGGCTACGAAGCAAAGAGAGAACATCCTGCTTATCAGGACAGTATACTCAACCCTCCTCAGCCTCTTACCGCTATATTACTTCTACCCCACGCCTTACCGGATAGAAACCTAATCCCCCTTAACCTGTCTCTCAGCAATAATCTTCTGAGAGACATGAGGTGGCGTCTCTTCATAGTGGCTAAATTCTACAGTGTAGCTTCCCCTACCCTGGGTTATTGATTTCAGGTCTATAGCATAGCGTAAAATCTCAGCCAGCGGCACCTGAGCCTCAATAACATTGATCCCACCCCCAGGGTTCATACCCAGAACACGAGCCCGCTTGGCGTTAAGGTCACCGATAATATCACCGGTGAAGTCCTCAGGAACAAGCACCTTCATATTCATTATAGGCTCAAGGAGAACAGGCTGCCCCTGCAACAATCCCTTCTTCAGTGCCTGAGCCCCGGCAATCTTGAAACATATCTCCGAGGAATCTACCGGATGGAAGCTACCATCATATACCGTTGTCTTTATGTCAACCACAGGGTAATGAGCCAGCACCCCATCCCCAACAGCCTCGTTAACCCCTTTCTCCACCGCCGGGATATAATTCTTAGGTATAGCACCACCCACCACCTTATCATGAAACTCAAGACCACTACCCCGAGGTAAAGGCTCCAGTTCCAGCCAGACATGCCCGTACTGACCGTGCCCTCCCGTTTGCTTCTTGTGCTTATATTCAGCCTTAGCCGGTACAGTAATAGTCTCTTTATACGGAACTCCAGGGACATGCAACTCCACACCCACACCGAACTTATGAAGCATCTTCTCCACCGCTACCTCAAGCTGAGTCTCACCAAGCCCGGACAGAATGGTCTCACTAGTATCACTATCTCTATGCACCCGAAGAGTAGGATCCTCCTCGGATAGCCTGGATAGAGCAGAACCCAGCTTATCCAGATCAGCCTTGGTCTTGGGAAGCACTGACTTACTGAAATTCGGTTCAGGGAATGTATTGGGAACAATCTTCACCGGCTTATCCTGAGCACACAATGTATCCCCGGTGCCAGTCAGGCTCAACTTGGCTACCGCACCTATATCCCCCGCCCTGAGCTGAGATACCGGCTCCTGAGACTTGCCCCTCAGAATAAATAACTGACCTACACGCTCTGCCTCACCCCGGGTAGCATTCCACACCTGAGAATTGCTATTAATAACGCCGTTGTAAACCCGAAAATAGGTAAGTTTGCCGACATATGGGTCAGCAGTGGTCTTAAACACCAGAGCCGCCAGGGAGCCATCCTGGCTTGACTTAACCGTTTCTTGCTTGCCGGAATCCCCGGCAATAATTACATCTCGCTCTTCAGGCGACGGCAGGTAACTCGTTATAGCCTTCAGCAACGAGGTAATTCCTATACTCTGTATAGCCGAGCCAACCAGTATCGGCACAATCTTGCCATCCACCACAGCCTGCTGCAATCCTACGCTTAATTCCTCCAGGCTGAGTTCTTCGCCCCCCAGATATTTCTCCAGCAACCTATCATCAATCTCAGCCACTGCCTCCACCAACTTCTCACGAAAAGACTCAACCTGCGGTTGCAGTGCTGACGGAACTTCACCCTCCTTCACCGGAGAACCTATCCAGCTCTTCAGCGTCAGCAGATCAACCACCCCCTGAAAATCATCCTGGGCACCTATAGGTAACTGCAACGGCAGGCACTTGGTACCAAACCTTGACTGGATCTCACCTACAGTGCGGTAAAAGTCAGCATTCTCACGGTCCATCTTATTAACAAAGATGAGACGGGGAAGAGCCGCCTCATCACTATATGCCCACACCTGCTCGCTACCAACCTCAACCCCAGAGGCAGCACACACCACAATCACCACCCCCTCACTAACCCGCATTGCTGCCTTGACCTCGCCAACAAAATCTGCATAACCGGGGGTATCAATAAGGTTAAGCTTAACCTTATCCCACTGGCAGGGAAGCACAGACAGGTTAAGACTGATTTTCCGCTTCACCTCAGCCGGGTCATAGTCTGAGACGGTAGTGCCATCATCAACCCTACCTAGCCGGGTAATTGCCCCGGTAGTAAACAGGATTGTCTCAGAGACTGACGTCTTGCCAGCACCACAATGAGACAACAAGGCAACATTGCGAATATTCTCCAATCCATATTGCTGCATGCAATCACCCGCCTTCTTTAACTTACTCTACAGTATTATAATCACAGTCCGCAGATATGACAAGTAAATATAAGGGTTATCGAGCCCGTCTCCTCCTGAATAGGGACATAAACCATAGCAATCCAATTACGCCGATGAAAGGGAATGGTTGTGTTGAAACTCCTCCACCGGCTGAAACAGCAGTGGACGGGGAGTCAACAGACGGCTCCGGTGGAGCTACAGCCTCGGCAGATATTTCATATGCCGCCAGCTCAACGCCGATAAATTCTCTGGATACCCAGCCCAGAGAGTTATTTTTACCTGTCGCCTCAGCCCAGACCCATCCTGGCTCGCCCTCCAGCTCAAAAACAGCCGTCGCCTTTTCAAACCCGGGCAAATAGACCAGTGCCGCGGTGTGACCGGAGCCAACCATTATAGCCGAGCGGTATCCGGCGCCCTTATACATAACCGCCATCAGCACAGCACTATCCTCACAATCACCATAGCCAACCCCGTTCTGCTCAATAGCCATAGCCAGTTCATCCGCATTCTGGGCAAACTCTTCATACGGAAACTGGTCTATATCAGAGACATAATCTACCCTGTCCCGGACAAAGCGGAATATCGCATCTGCTCTCTGCAACGGATCCGGGTATTCGCGGGCAATCTGTTCACCCAGGCTATAGGCCAGGGCAGCACCTTCCCCCAGGCTCTCAAAAGCTATAACCGGCCTGAAGCATGCCTCTGACATCTGATAAAAGCCGTCCTCACCAAAGGCCCTGGTCCTGCATACCTCCCAGTCATCAAACACATTGCCATCCCTCTCATAGAAGCCAGTTGCCGAGAGTGCTGATACATAACCTGTGGTAGCTAACCCGGCCGCCACTACCAGCACCAAGCCTGTTAAGACCTCACTCCTCTTCACAGATTTACCTCATAGTGGGCCTGTCAGTCCGGCATGGAGGATTAAGCCGAAGAAGACGAGATAGCCAAAGACATGGATACCCACAGCCACCGGGCTCTTGTTAATGCTGGCAAACGGTATCCTGGGTGTCAGCTTATCAACGATGTAAAGCAGGGCTACCCCTATGAGCAGACTTACTATAAAGCTTATAGCCAATACACCCCAGGTTCTAAAATCGAAGATGTATCCCAGCACCGGGGTTACGACCGTAGTCAGTGCGGTGACAGCCCCATGAATGACAAGACCAACCAAGATGAAAAAGCCAGCAATGAACAACCCCGTAGCCACCGGGTCTTCTCCTATCCGCCGGCGCTGATGAATATGAGGAGTAAGAGCATCCAGCACCCTAACCCCGAGCCAAGCGAGAATAGCGGAGATAAGAGCCAGCAATATAACCCTAGCCAGCCATATCAAGACAATCACCCAGTAAGAAGCTACCGAACCAAGCTCATGCATAGAACAGCCTCCTTTCTGTCAGTATTAGCTTAACAGCAACGGGGTAACATAGGTTTCAATAACAGCTGCCGGCAAGAGTAAGGCAAGGGCTACTACAAGATACCTCAAGTTTTGCTTCAGGCCAGGCAGTAGCTGATCTCTCTGCCCCTTTTTGAACAGGGCCAGTATTACCATTGCCCCAAAGCTAAGAGCCGCCGCCTCACCCAGAATTAGAGCCGGAAGCTCAAAGACGCCATGGGGAAGCAGACCAGCCAATACAAAGCCCAGTGATTTCTCTTGACTTACTATAACCGATACGAAGGCTAGAAGCCAGCCGTTTACAGTCAGGGTCAGGATAGGTAGCAGGCAGAAAATCGGGCTGAGGGCAAAGCTCAGCAATAGAGCCGAGGCATTCTTCATAAAAATAACTACAGCCACCAGGGGGAGGGGCAACGAAGCTAAGAAACCAGATAGCTCCTCAAGAGCAACGACATCTTCAGAAAGGGGACTGGTAAAGCTGGTCGGTTCAAACAAACCAAATACCAGACCGATGACGAACAGACCAATAGCAACTAAAATCCACCTTTTGTAGCTCATTCAAGTAACAACTTATTTAATGTCGCTTCTATCATAAAAAACAATATCAGAAAGCTCCCTTCTGGGTCTCGGCTTAGGCTCCTGGTCAGGATAACCCAGAGGAGTCATTTCAACCACGCAAAACCCTTCAGGAACCCTTAAAACATAAGCGGCTCTTTTGGCATCAAAGAGACCAACATGCACCGTGCCCAAGCCCAGCGAATGGGCAACCAGTACCAAATTTTGCATCGCTAATGCTACATCAAACATATACCAATCGCCCTTATCCGTAGCCAACTCCCCACGCGAATAACCCGATTTTCCCAATTCAGCACAGGCTACAATGACAACCGGAGCGTTCTTAACAGCATCAGTAGCCGGATTATCACCGATGAGTGTATCAGCCAGTTCAATCTTTATCTTGCTATCGAGCACCACTATGAATCTCCAGCACTGCGTATTGGCCCAGGATGGTGCCCAGCGAGCGGCCTCCAAAACAAGCTCTACAGCCTCGGCATCTACCGGCGTAGTCTTATACCTGCGAATGCTCCTCCTGGTCTTTATTGCCTCCAGAACTTCCACTACTTTCCTCCTTTTAAAAATAACCCTTCCGTCCTCACTCCCAAGCACCCTTGCCAATAAGGGGAACAAAGCGGCACCCGCCTAGGTTATGAACCGTGTTCTTCTTTCTACGCCTGATGATTTTATATAATTCTTGCTCATCGCGTGAGCCCACCGGGATTACCATCCGCCCACCAACTGCCAGCTGATTCAGAAGGTCAACCGGCACCCTGGGAGCACCAGCGGTAACTATTACGGCATCATAGGGTGCCTCACTCTGCCAACCCAAGGTATCCTCTGCCAGGTGCACCGCAACACTTGTATAGCCCAGTTTATCCAGAACCCCTCTTGCTGTCTCGGCAAGAGACGGCAGACGCTCCACTGTAATCACCAGCCGAGCCAGCTCAGCCAGAATAGCTGCCTGATACCCGCTACCCGTTCCCACCTCCAGTACCTTTTCACTGCCGGTAAGCTCCAGCGCCTCCGTCATAAGGGCAATAATGAAAGGCTGTGAAATTGTCTGGTCTAACCCGATAGGGAGCGGCCTATCTTCATAGGCCAGGGACTGACTCTGCGGAGGGACAAAAAGCTCGCGGGGGACACGGCTCATTGCCACTAATACCCGCTTGTCCTTAATACCACTGCCAAGGTGCTCAACCAACCTAGCCCTTGCCGCCTCAAAGTCCATAGCAAGCCCCACTACCAGAACAAAGCTAGGGTAAGAATAAAGCCAGCAAGATGAGGATAACCAGTATTATCCCTACCAGAATACCAATGGTTCGTAGTTCAACAGCTACGTGGGGATACCGGCTCGCAGCCAGTTTTGCCATCGGGGTTGATATACCCGCCGGCGGAGCCGACACACCAGGTTGGGAAACAAGCTCACGGGTCTGAGCCTCTGCTTCATGCTGAGCCACTGTAGCTGGAAGGCTCCGCACCTCGGCTCTTTTCTTGCCCTGGTGCAGATGTTTTCCCTTCCTGCTCCGTGATTTACCAGACATCTACAACCTCCCCTCAGGAGTTCCCATCAGTCTTGCCCAGACTCCTAGCTCTGGGGTGTGATTTCTCATAAGTGCGCCGAACATGCTCTGAGGTAAGATGGGTGTAAACCTGCGTAGTAGAAATGTTAGCATGCCCCAGCAATTCCTGAACCGACCTCAGGTCAGCCCCGCCACTCAGCATATGAGTAGCAAAGCTGTGCCTCAAGGTATGCGGGGTAACCTCAGCATCCAGCCCGGCGGATTTAGCATAACCCTTTAATATCTGCCAGAAGCCTTGCCTGGTCAATCTGTCACCGCGGTGATTGAGAAACAAAGCCTTCTCATTGCTATTCTGCACCAGGCGAGGCCGAACCTCCTTCACATATTCAGCCACTGACAGAGACGCCTGCCGATAAATAGGAATAAGCCGCTCTTTATGCCCCTTACCAAAGCAACGCACATAGTCACCCTCCACATCCACATCCCCCAAGTCCAGGGACACCAGCTCACTCACCCTCATGCCACTGGCATATAGTAACTCCAGCATCGCCCTGTCCCTTCTGGCCTCCGGGGTTGACAGCTTGGTCGGTTGCTCCAGCAAACTGCGAACCTGGCTAACCGATATAGGCCTAGGTAACGACTTGCCCACATTGGGTGAACTTACATTCTGCATCGGGTTGCCCCTCAGTTTACCCTCAGCCTCCATAAAGCCAAAGAAGGATCTGGCAGCAGCCACCTTGCGAGCTTGCGTAGTGGGAATATAACCCCTCTCCTTAAGATAGAGAAGATAGCCCTGCATCACCTGTCGGCTAAAGCCAGCCCATGACGGAACAGAACCCTGCTTGGCTGCCTCTTCCTCAACAAACCTGGCTAACTGAGACAGGTCGTTGCGATAAGCATCTACAGTGTTCTCGGAAAGCCCCTTCTCTACAACCAGGTAGGTTAGAAAACTATTAATATCCTGCTTCACTACAATCCCTCATAACTGAATAGTTGAGACAACCCCCTCACACGATTTATTTTAACATAACTAGAAAGAAAATCCAGCCCCCTGCCATCGGGGCTGATTGTCAACCTCTATAGACTTAGGCTGGCAACTATCGTATAATAGAGCAAATACAGGGCTAGTACCACTATCTAAACTATGCCTTATCTTATTGAAAATCGGCTAAACCCGCATCACTGACAGCTATACCGGATAACTAACTCGCTTGGAGTATGATTATGCCAGAGTCCAATAACGGGCTAGAGACGAATGCCGACAGGGACCTTACAACCGGCTCGTTATCACTAGAGGAAATGGAGGCGACAGCAAAGAGGCTACGCCGCCATATTATCTCCATGATAGGCAAGGCAGGTAGCGGCCACCCCGGCGGCTCACTATCTTCAGTGGAGATTGCTACCGCCCTCTACTTGAAAATACTACGACACAAACCCAAAGACCCGAAATGGCCGGACAGAGACCGGTTCATCCTGAGTAAGGGGCACGCCGCTCCACTGCTCTATGCCACCCTAGCCGAGTGCGGCTACTTCCCGGTTGAAGAGCTAGCCACCCTGAGGCAGCTAAATAGCCGCCTGCAGGGCCATACAGACCGTAAGGTTACCCCCGGGGTTGAGATGTCAGCTGGCTCCCTGGGGCAAGGGCTATCCTTTGCCGTTGGCGTCGCTCTGGCTGGCCGTCTCAACTCACAGAACTACAGGGTATATGTCCTGCTGGGCGATGGTGAGTGTGATGAAGGCCAGGTGTGGGAGGCCGCCATGGCCGCCTCCCATTACAAGCTGGATAATCTGGTGGCTATTGTGGATAACAACGGGCTGCAAATTGACGGCTGGAACTGCGATGTAATGAACCTCGCCCCGTTCGACAAAAAGTGGCAGGACTTCGGCTGGAATGTCACCGATGTTGACGGTCACGACCTAACTCAGCTTATCAATGCCTTTAACCAGGCAAAATCGGTTAAGGAACAACCGACTGTCATCATCGCCCATACCATTAAGGGTAAAGGTGTTAGCTTTATGGAGAACAACCCTGATTTCCATGGCAAAGCCCCCAATGATGATGAGGTGAGAATAGCCCTGAAGGAGCTGGAGTAGAGATGCCTCCGGAGATTTCTATAAGGGAAACCTATGGCAAAACCCTGGCTGAGCTGGGTAGAGAGAACCCGGATATCGTGGCGCTGGATGCTGACCTGTCCCGGTCAACCATGACCCACCTCTTCGCCAGCGAGTTCCCCGACCGCTTCTTCGACTGCGGCATTGCCGAGCAGAATATGGTAAGCATCGCCGCCGGGCTGGCAGCCTCAGGCAAGATACCCTTTGCCAGCACCTTTGCCGTCTTCATCCCCGGGCGCTGCTTCGACCAGGTTAGAATGTCCATCGCCTACCCCGGACTCAATGTCAAGCTGGTAACCACTCACAGCGGCATCAGCGTTGGCGAGGACGGCACCTCGCACCAAGCCATTGAAGACCTCGCCCTAATCGGCTCACTGCCTGGCTTCAGCGTGATAGTTCCTGCCGATGCCATTGAGACTGCCCAGGCAATAAGAGCGGCCGCGGCTAGCCAGGGCCCCTTCTACATCAGGCTATGCCGTCCCAAAACACCACTGGTCTATAACGAGGATTACCGCTTCAGTCTGGGAAGAGCGGTAACCATGCGGCCGGGTAAGGATGTTACCATAATTGCCATCGGAATCATGGTGGCTCCAGCCCTTGAAGCCGCCAGCAAGCTCAAGCGAGACGGCATAGACTGCCGTGTACTAAATATGCCCACCCTCAAGCCCTTTGACGAGACAGCCATTGTCAAGGCGGCTGCTGACACCGGGGCTATCGTTACCGCCGAAGACCACCTTGAGCATGGCGGGCTGGGCAGTGCCGTAGCTCGGGTACTCGCCAGACGACAACCGGTGCCGATGGAATTCGTAGCCATTAAAGACACCTACGCCGAATCAGCCAAATCCACCGAGCTTCTACAAAAGTACGGGCTGACAGCCAAAGACATAGAGCAGGCGGTCCGGACGGTGTTAAAAAAGAAGGGCTAGGCGCTCCCCGCCCCTGAGGTATCAACCACCCGCCTGGTTCTGATGAAATGGGTAAAGCCAACCAGACAGGGCAAGCCGATACTATAAGCTACCAACATCCCGGGAACCCCCAGCCACCAGCATACCAGCGGCAGCGGGATAAACAGAAAGGCACTGGTCAGAATCACATTCCGCTTGATAAAGAGGGCCAGTAAAGCCGGCCCAGCCACGATTAGCATAGGCTGAGTTATCACGCTCAACAGCACACCAATGGTGGTGCTTTCTCCACGTCCTCCCCTGAAGCCGATAAAAACCGGCCAATTATGACCGATGACGGTAACAGCACCGGTAGCCAGGACAGCTACCTGCGGCAGACTGGCTGCCTGAGCAATAAGAATAGCCAGTGCACCCTTGCCGGCATCAATAATGCCAACGGTTACCCCTACCTTAGCCCCCAGCTGGCGGAAGGTATTGGCAGCCCCTATGTTGCCATCCCCGACCCGCCTGATGTCAACACCCTTAAACAGACGGCCGGCAACATAGGCAGTAGGGATAGAACCCAGCAGGTAACCCGCCAACACTATTAACCAGAGCACAGTCTTTCTCCCTGGTGCCGGGAGTGGGACTCGAACCCACAAGGATTGCTCCGGCGGATTTTAAGTCCGCTGCGTCTGCCAATTCCGCCACCCCGGCTCTTAACGCAGGCCATTTTACTACTTCCACTGGAGGCGACGACCGGATTCGAACCGGTGAATAAGGGTTTTGCAGACCCCCGCCTTGCCACTTGGCTACGTCGCCCCTGTCCAATCTCCCGACCCATTATAATGCGACAACAACCTGTAAGACAAGAGAGAGCAAGGTTTACGACGGCAAGGCAAAGGGAGTAAAATAACGCGGTAATTCGTTCGGACGGGAAATATCAGCAATGCCAGCCGTTTTATCCAGAGACGACATTCACAGGTTGCTAAAGCAACAACCACCCCTGCTAGAGGACTATATCAACCTTGAGGAGCAGGTGCAGCCCAATGGCTTTGACCTGACACTGCGCGAGATAGCCCTGCCCCAGACGCCGGGGAAGATAACCGTTAACAACCAGCAGAGGCTGGTGTCTGATTTAGCCCCGCTAGTATTTGACAGGCTGGACTTCATTGACCTGATAGCCGGTGCCTATGTTATTACCTACAATGAGATTGTCCATCTACCCAAGAATGTTATGGCGCTAGCTACACCCAGGTCGAGCCTGCTTCGCTGCGGGGTTACGGTAAACACTGCGGTATGGGATGCCGGTTACTCCGGCCGCTCCCAATCCCTAATGGTGGTCTATAATCCTCAAGGGTTTCGTCTGCAGAGGAACGCCAGAATCACTCAGCTTGTTTTCTTCCAGCTAACCGAGGAGACAGAGGGTTACCGCGGCGCCTACCAAGGCGAAAATATAGACTAAATACTATACCTAAACCACAACACTCAAAGCCGCCGGCACCAACCGGAAGGATGCCGGGCCTTCTCCAAGCAGCTCACCATCAGCATGCACCAGAACCCGCTCCGGGGACTCTATGGTAACATGAGCTGCCTTCTCCATACTGACCTTGGGGTGCCTGATATGGGTCCCTTTATATACCATGGGCAATGTCTTCAGCGTCTCAAACTTACCTACATCACCAATAATCACCACATCAAGTAACCCGTCATTGACCTCAGCCCCGGGTGCCACATGCATCCCTCCCCCCAGATAACCCCCGTTAGCCACCACCACACTCAAGATACGCTTAGCCTCAACCTTGTCCCCCACCCGCAGGATAGCCGCCTTGTTTCTATAGCCAAACAGTGTTCTCACTAACCCGGCCAGATAAGGGATAGTACCACCAAAGTATTTAGGGAAGCGTTCTGTAGCCGCCACCACCGCGGCATCAAAGCCCACACCAGCCGCATTCACAAAAAAGCGCTGCCGGGTTTGCCCGCTACTCCGGTATTCAACAACACCAACATCAATCAATAGCCTTCGTGAACTGGTCAGGGATGAGCAAGCACTGGTATAATCCCAGGGAATACCCACCGAACGCACAAAATCACTGCCGGTTCCGGTGCTCAGCACACCAAGACTTGTACTGCTGGAGTTAGTTGAATGGAGTATTCCATTGGCTACCTCATTCACCGTGCCATCGCCACCGACAGCAACCAAATACCGGTAACCATCGCTGGCTGCGAGCCTGGCTAGCTCAATAGCATGGCCTACGCCCTCAGTATACTCATAATCAAAGGACAGGCCGATATGCTTCAGCAGCCTGCTAATGCGGGGCCACTTGCGGAGGGTGGAGCAAGCCCCTGCCATAGGATTAACAATTACCTTGGCATGCGGTATCGGCATTAAACAACTCTTACTGGTTTAAGCGTTACCAATTTTACCACCGGTGTCAAGCCCTAATCCAGATAGCCTATCTGAGATGAGGGCCTTTCCTTTATGTCAACTGTTATGCCAGCCTCCCGGAACAACTCTACAAAGGAGCTATCGTCATACTTGCCAAAGCTGATATACCGCTTTATACCAGCATTCACCAGCATCTTAGCACACAGTACACAGGGCGTATGCGTGGCATAAATGGTACTGCCCTCAATACTAACACCATGGAGGGTAGCCTGTATGATTACATTCTGCTCAGCGTGAATGCCTCGGCATATCTCATGCCTTGTCCCCGACGGTATATTCAGTTCATCCCGCAGACAACCAAGCTCAAGGCAGTCCTTAGCTCCGGACGGGGCACCATTATAGCCCGTAGCCAGTATATGTTTGTCCCTAACTGCCACGGCTCCAACATGGTGTCGGCGACAGGTTGAACGCTCAGCTACCACCGAGGCTATCTTCAGAAAATACTCGTCAACATCCGGCCTGGTTAATCTTTGCATCTTAACACCGAGATAATCCTTT
The DNA here is from genome assembly GCA_034411815.1 of Dehalococcoidales bacterium. Taxonomy (GTDB): domain Bacteria; phylum Chloroflexota; class Dehalococcoidia; order Dehalococcoidales; family DAOWJC01; genus W53-108. Next base: position 35,721 of record DAOUMH010000059.1, read on the forward strand.
CCGTTTCCGCCTCCAAGCTCTCCAGGGAAGCTTCATTTATTATAATAAAATCAGCCATAGCGATGGGACCGCCCTTATTAATATTCTCCATCTCTGCCCTGTCCCGACTGGCAGCTTCTTCCAGCGTCAGGTGTCGGTTCAATCTGGAAGCCAGTCGGGCATACCTTACCGCCGGCGATGCCCAGACCGCCACAACGCAAAGGTCACCCTTATAGCGATCCTTCAAAAAGGTATATTCCTCCCAAGAGTAAAGCCCATCAATCACCACATCCGAGTGTTTCAGGGCTGAATCAATCCTGGGCAGGTTCAGTTCGGCGTAAGCCGCCATCCCCCGTTCTCGCCTGAGTAGCTCCCTGATATAGCGCTCGTTTTCCTCGTTTAGCTCCAAGCCCCTCTTCCCCACCTCCTCGTCAGTCACATCCCCGAACCTTACCCTGGTAAAGCCATCCCCCTCAAATACCCTGGACACCTCCGACTTGCCCGCCCCGGCCATGCCAACAATTGATACCACTTTCATAATCTATACCTATACGGGCATCATTATAGGGAAACAGCTGAAAAATAACAACCGATGAACCCGGTAGCAACCTGCGCTATAATCAGGCTACATTGACACCGGGGAGGTGTCCAAGACGATTAATCTAGCCAGCAAAATTGAAAAACAGCTGCCAGCCGAGCTGGTCAACTTTATGCAGGCTGCCGGTGAGGTCGCCGCCGCCCAGGGTCAGAAGCTATACCTCGTCGGCGGTGTAGTTCGCGACCTGCTCCTGGGACGAACCAACCTCGACCTTGACCTGGTAGTAGAAGGCAACGCCATAGCCCTGGCCCGGCAACTGATAACAAAGATTAACCGGGGGAAAATCACCACCCACCCCCGCTTCAACACCGCCAAGCTCCAGTGGGACGGGTGGAGTGCCGACCTGGCTACCGCCCGCTCAGAAACCTATGCCAAGCCGGGAGCGCTGCCCAGCGTGGAGCCAAGTTCTATTGATAAGGACCTGTTCCGGCGCGACTTTACCATCAACGCCATGGCTATCCGGCTCACCCCCGGACACTACGGCGAATTGATTGAACTGTACGGGGGCAGGGACGACCTTGAGCACAGGCTTATCCGCATCCTGCACGAAAAAAGCTTTACCGACGACGCTACCCGTATCTGGCGGGGTCTGCGCTACGAGCAGAGGCTGAGCTTCCAGCTGGAACCAGATACCCTGAAGCTGCTCAAAAGAGATACACCCAGGCTGGATACCATCAGCGGCGACCGCACACGGTATGAGCTGGAATGCATACTGCAGGAGGAGCTCCCGGAGAAGGTCTTCCTCCGCGCCGAAGAGCTGGGGGTACTAGCCAGATTACACCTGTCTCTAAGGGGTAACGGCTGGCTGGCTGAAAAATTCAAGCAGGCCCGCCAACTAAGCTCGCCTAATCCACCACCAGCCGAGCTATACCTGCCCATTCTGGCTTACCACCTGACCATTGAAGAAAATGAACGGTTGATTTCATATCTCAGGCTGCCAAAAGCACTGGCTCAGATACTCCGGGACAGCATCAGCCTCAAAGCCAGTCTCGGGTCTCTGGCCGACCCCGAACTTACCCCGAGCCGTATCTACTACCTCATCCACGGCTATTCCCCACCAGCCATCACAGCCAACTCTATAGCCGGAGACTCTCCGGTGGCTCGCCGACACATCCAGCTATTCCTGGACAAACTCCGTTATGTCAAGCCAACCCTTACCGGCAACGACCTGAAAAGGATGGGCATAGCCCCCGGCCCCCGCATCAAAGAAATACTCCGGCAACTGCATGAAGCCAGACTGGACGGGAAGGTGACCTCTAAAAAGGAGGAGATGGGATTGGTGGAGGGGTGGTTGGGTAAGAGTAACTGAGTGGTTGAGACAGGCTTCAGTAAAGCCTATCAGTCCCCTCTTTCTGTAAAGCTTGTCTCCGCCAGATAACACTCCAGCCCTTGCTCTTGCAGGCGAAGACATAGGCCCTCAGCCCGAGCCTTATCCTTTACCAGAGTAAACAGGGCTGGCCCCGAGCCGGCCAGGTGAACCCCTTGAGCGCCGGCTTCCAAAAACCTTTGCCAATACTCTTTGAGCCCGGTAAAGCCATCAAAGGTCACATCCTCAAAGGCATTAAACAGGAGCGACGGGTCAGGCTCACTACCTGCCTTCAGCTCGTCTGTCAGCCTCTTAGTAATCTGCCCATCCGTGTAGTGGCTGGCGTCAAGACCGGCATAAAGCTGTCCTGTCTTACCCACCAGCCGGGGCACAGGCGGCACCACCACTACAACCCACATACAGGGTAACGGAGGTAACGGGGTTACCACTTCACCCCTACCCTCAATCAGAGCCGTACCGCCATAAAGAAAGAAGGCTACATCCGAACCCAGCTGCACGGCTAGCTCAAGTAACTCTTCCCTCGTCAAACCCAGCCCCCAGAGCCTGTTAAGCCCGCACAGGGTGGCAGCGGCATCACTGCTGTCCCCACCCAGCCCCGACACCAGGGGAATACGCTTGCTAATCTCTATTGCCGCCCCTTCAGTGCTCCCTGCTGTCTCCCGGAGCAGGCTTGCCGCCCCGGACACCAGGCTCTTCTCCGGAATCCACTCTGGCATATCGGAGCTAAACTCAATCTTCTGACCTGACCGGAAGCGAAGGCTATCACACAGACTTATGGTCTGGATAACGCTACGGATTTCATGAAAGCCATCGGGGCGTTCAGCCAAAACCTCAAGGGTCAGATTTAACTTGGCCGGCGCCAGAATTGTCAGCATACCACCTCTCAGCTACTTTATTGTCTTGGTCATGCCAATCCTGGTAAAGTACTCTTCAGGGATTAGCTCTGGCTTCTTATAGTAAAGCTGAACGCATGGCTCCTCCGGCCTCTCAGCAATCAAGTTGATTGCTAGCGGGTAGCCACGTAGCTCAGTCGGAATAATCTCAAAAAACACACAGCAATGGGTGCAGTAATAGGAAACACCGCTCTTGCCCCATGACCAAGGGTATGCCTCCTTCGTCGTGGCAACATGCCGGCTTCTCCTTAATCTACCCCCGCTACCGCAGGGATTTAAGCTCATTATATACCTGTCCGGTTCCTCCACAACGGTAAAGTTGCTGAAGTGGCTTCTGAAGTACTCGGCGAGTACCTGAAGAGTCTCCTCTACCCCTGGCGTCACTGACAACCAACTTTTCACCCTGTCGTAGTATCGCTGCCTCATGAGCTTCAGAACCTCCCCCTCACCGAAACGAGCAAGATGGGCGAGCACATCATCAACAAATACAACCATGATGTCGTGCATTGCCTGGTTCTCAGCACAACTATATTGGAGGAAATTTAGTGCCTCATCAACCCTTCCAGCTTGCATTGCCTCACAAACCAAAGTCGAAGTAGGTATTGCCAGTTCTGCTACATCGTCCTGACGGATTTTTCTCTGCAAAGCCTCTGATTTTTCTAACCTAATCATTGTTGTCCCCCTCCTTGATTAAATACCTGCCACAGTTGTGCCCACTCGTCAAGGGTCAGGGTTTCAGCCCGCCGCTGGGATACTATACCTGCCTTTTCCAGTAATGGTAAAACCTCTACCCTTGTCAGTCCCAGACCTTGAGCCAGGGAATTACCTATCTGCTTACGGGAGGCGGTAAAACCAGCCCGCACCAGACTGAAAAAGCCCTCCTTATCAGCCACCGCTACCGCTGGCTGAGGATAAAGCTTAACCCGCAATACAGCCGAGTCAACCTCCGGCGCCGGATAAAAGCACCGTGATGACACATAACCGACTATCTCCGGTTCACCGTAAAGCTGCACACTGATGCTCAGCACGCTCATCCGACCAGGCTTAGCCACAATCTCCTCAGCCACTTCTTTCTGCACCATTACCACCATAGTCTCGGGTTTAACCGAAGCCTCGAGAAAATGGCGCAAAACCGGAGAGGTAATATAATAGGGAAGGTTAGCCACCACCTTGTAGCTAAAAGGGCTATTTGCCATCAAGGGAAGCCTCGCCTCCTGCTCCCGAAGCAAAACCGACGGGTCTATTCTGAGTATGTCATCATTGATAACAGCTACATTACCAAAAGAGGCCAAAGTCTGTCTCAAAACAGCCGCCAGCTTGTCATCCAGCTCAACTGCAATCACCCTGCCGGCTTGCCCAGCCAGCTCTCTGGTCAGTACACCGAGGCCGGGCCCTACCTCTATAACAACATCGGCAGGGGTAAGCTCGGCGGCTGAAGCAACAAGTCCCAGTGCCTCTTCATCAATAAGGAAGTGCTGTCCCAGCCCTTTTCTCGCCTGCAGGTCAAAACGGCGCAGCAACCCCCGCGTCTGAACCAGGAGCGGCTCTACCTTCGGGTAGTGCCTTCTATGTGTTGCTCTTCTTGCCACCTTCATCCCCGTCTGAAACAAGCTCAAAAAATCCTAGTCTGTCCACCCCGCTTTGTCAATAACATCAAGTTTATCCATCCGGCTCGCTAATAATTAATTAGACGCATTAGACTATAAGTGCTACAATCCAGGTCTACCAGAAGGGAAGGCTTAATTCAACCTTGAGGAAGGTTCAAAATGAATATGTTTGAGCATCAATTCAATGAACAAAAAGGAAGAGAGGCACCGCTGGCTGCCCGGATGAGACCTACCACCTTCCACGACTTTGTCGGCCAGGAGCACCTGATAGGCAATAAGCGTACCCTGAGGAGAGCCATTGAAGCCAGCCGACTACCCTCAATCATACTCTGGGGCCCACCGGGCAGTGGTAAAACCACCCTAGCTTATATCATTGCCAATACCACCAACTCATACTTCAGCCCGATAAGCGCCGTCAGTGCCGGTGTGGCTGACCTGCGCCGAATAGTGGAAGAGGCCAAGGAACGCCGCAAAATATACCAGCAGAAAACCATCCTGTTCATAGACGAGATTCACCGTTTCAACAAAGCCCAGCAGGATGCAATCCTGCCCTTCGTTGAGGATGGCACCGTCACCCTCATCGGAGCCACCACTGAGAATCCATCCTTTGAGGTCATCTCCCCCCTCCTCTCCCGATGCCATGTCTTCACACTGAACCCCCTTACCCAGGATGAAATCCGCATCATAATCCTGAGGGCACTAAGTGATAGCTTTCAGGGTCTAGGCGAGCTAAATGTAGAGCTAGACGACGACGCTATGAACCATCTTATCACCATGGCAAATCGGGATGCCAGAATTGCCCTCAATGCCCTGGAGATGGCATCTCTAGCTACACCCCCGGATGCTGATGAAAAACGCTGCGTCTCTCTGTCCACTGTTGAAGATGCCTTCCAGCACCGGGCTTTACGCTATGACAAGGGAGGAGAACAACACTACGACCTCATCTCCGCCCTTCACAAGTCGATGCGGGGCTCGGACCCAGATGCCTCTTTATACTGGCTGGCAAGGATGCTGGAGGGTGGTGAGAACCCCCTATATATAGCCCGGCGTCTAGTTCGCTTCGCCTCGGAGGATGTAGGCATGGCTGACCCCCAGGCACTGGTGATAGCTATGGCAGCCCAGCAAGCAGTCCACCTCATCGGGATGCCCGAGGGCAATCTGGCTCTGGCTGAGGCAGCGGTCTACCTGGCTACAGCCCCTAAAAGCAACTCCCTGTATCAAGCATACTCCCAAGTCCAGGAGGAGATTAAACAAGGCGCCAACGACCCGGTGCCGCTGCACCTGCGCAACCCTGTAACACCATTAATGAAAGGCATGGGCTATGGCAAGGATTATAAATACGCTCATGACTACCCCGGACACTTCGTTCAACAGCAAAACCTGCCCGATTCCATCAAGGGCAAACGTTTCTACACCCCAAGTGACCAGGGATATGAGAAAGAGGTCATAGCCAGACTCAAAGGCTGGGGGCAGGAAAGGGAAAAGGGGGAAAGCACCGAAGACCGCAAGGACTAATTCAAACACCATCCCTATGTCACAGACTGAAATTATCAAACGGCACGATTCAGGAACTTGACAAAAGCCCCCTGTTCCGTATAAAGTTCTACTATAGAACATGTGTTCGCCATCAGCCAGGGATTGGTTTTATGGGATGATACTTATGAAGACACTGTCATCCAAGCAACGGCATATTATTGATTTCGCCCGCCACTTCTGGTCCGAAAGGGGCTACCCGCCCACTATCAGAGACATAGCAAGCGGATGCGGAATCAGCTCGACATCGGTTGTTTCTTACAACCTGAATATCCTGGAAAAAGAAGGGTATATCCGCCGCCACCGTGAGGTATCGCGAGGGATTGAGCTGCTCAGCCGACCCTTTGCTCAAGAGCACCAGCTTCAAATACCCATCATTGGCCAGATAGCAGCTGGCGAGCCAATACCAGTGCCCACCCCCGACACCTGGGACATCACTGCTTCCTCAGAAACCCTGGAGGTAACCGAAGACTTGACCCGGGGCGGGGAAGGGGTCTATGCTCTGATGGTAAAGGGCTCATCAATGGTAGATGCCCTGATTAACGACGGCGATATCGTACTAATGCAATATGTAAACGTGGTGGAAAACGGAGAGATGGCAGCAATATGGCTCAAGGCTGAAAAAGAGGCTACGCTTAAAAAATTTTATGCCGAGCCAGAACGCGTCCGACTCCAGCCGGCAAACACCCAGATGCAGCCCATATACACCGAGCCACATAATGTCGAGATTCAAGGCAGGGTCATTGCTGTCATCAGGCAGATGGCATAACCAACAGCCGATTTGATTTTTCCCACCAATAGGTATAAATTAAACTAACCGTGGCCGAGACCAACTCCGCCATGAGAACGAAAAACCAAAAGAAACCCATGATTTTATCGAAGTTTCAGGCTATAGGGAATGAGCTCTTTACCAGAGGACTCGTCTCCTCCTCCAGCGGCAATCTAAGCATCAGGCTGGGGGAACATATGGTCATCACCCGCCGTGGCAGCAAGCTCGGTGGTCTGCAGGAAAACGATCTAATAGATACCGGGATAAATAAAAACAACCGCTCTACCCCGCTGGCTTCCACAGAATTAGCCGTCCATCGAGCTATCTATCAGCAGACCCCGGCACTAGCCATTGTCCATGCCCACCCGCCTCATGCCGTTGCCCTGTCACTAACCGATACCGAAATTACCCCCAGTGACGCCGAAGGCCTGTCTATAGTAGGGCAGGTTCCGATCCTTGGCTGGAACATGGAGGTAAAACCAGGGGGATTGGCTGATATAATTGCCCAAGCCCTGAAAAAACACAGGATTGTTATGGTTCACGGTCACGGTAGCTTCGCCATCGGGCAACTACTTGAGGAAGCCCACAACTGCACTACTACCCTAGAGGAAAGCTGCCGGGTCACCTGTCTATTAAGGTCTTTGCAGGTAAACCCGGCTAAGGAATAGCCGGCGTTCCTACTTATTAACCTTATCCCTCCGCAAGAGCTCGGCAGAGAGGTTCTCTCTACTTCCAGCCTTGACCACAGCCGCCTTAGCCGTGGGGATAAAGTGGATCACCAGTATCAGCGCCAAAGCAACGGAGAAGACAACAGCCAGCCACGATTTTTCTACAAACCAAGCAGATACCGGCACCGAAAGCAGGAAGCTGATATTCACCGACAGGACGGGATTGCGGGTAATGACTACCAGGACAAGCGTTATGGCCAAGGCAATCAGGAATTCCTGGGTCATCAGAAAAGCTAAAACGCCCATGGTAGTAGCCAAACCGTTGCCTCCAGTGAATTTCAGGTAGATAGACCATATATGACCGGCCACTGCTGCCAGCCCGGCCGCCAGCAAAAAGAGCTGGGGCATACCTAACAACCAGAGCTGAGGCGCTCCCAATAGCCAGTAGGCTATAGCCACCGCCGCCACCCCTTTACCGGCATCAAAAATGCCCACGGCAATGCCCGCTGCTGCTCCGACCTCGTGGAAGGCATTCCTAGCCCCGATATTGCCCCCACCCAACTGGCGAATGTCCTTACCCTTTATCAGGCGAGCAGCGATATAAGCCGTTGGAATAGAGCCGAGCAAGTAACCAGCGACGATAGCCACAACCCCGTTGACAACCATCTAAGCCTCCAATTAATTAAGCCTACTTTTTATAGACTGGCGTGCACCAGCCAAGGTATTTGGGGTTATTGCCCCGTATTACCTCGGTATAGATTCCTTGCAAATTCCTTGTTACCTCGCCAATCTCACCGTCACCTATCTTGCGGTAGTCTATTTCAGCCACCGGGGTTATATGCGCAGCGGTACCGGCGAGAAAGCACTCATCAGCGGTATAGAGCTCACTGCGGTCAACCTGCCTCTCTATGGTTTCTATTCCCAGTTCATTCCGTGCCAGTTCTATTATTGTATTACGGGTAATACCCACCAGGATATTATTATAACTAGCCGGTGTAACCAACCTGCCATTTATAACCAGAAAAATATTCTCGCCCGTCCCCTCAGAAACATGACCATCAGGGGCAAGCATAATTGCCTCATCAAAGCCCCCCTCAAAGGCTTCGGTCTTAGCCAGGGCATTATTGACATAGGTACCGGCAATCTTAACCTGCGGTGGGATTACGTTATCATCGGGACGCCGCCACGAGGACACGATACACCTAGCCTTATCCACATCCAGATAACGCCCCCAGGGGATGGCAAAGACCAGGAAATTATCCTCCAGGTCGTGAAGGCGGACACCCAGAGATTCGGAACCCTTATAAGCCAGAGGGCGAATATACATATCCTCCTTCAAACCACTCTTTGCCACCAGTTCCACCGTTATCTGGCTCAACCTGTCAACGGTGTAGGGTAGATTAATATTCAACACCCGGCAGCCCCTGCCCAGTCGTTCATAATGCTCCCTCAGACGGAAGAGATAAATCTGCTGATGTTCACTATTCCAGTTGCCCCTGATACCCTCAAAAAGAGCAGTGCCATAGTGAAGGGCATGGGTCATAACCCCTATCCTGGCCTCGGATAGAGGAACAAACTGATCACGAAAATAGGCATACAACGGCATTTGCAAATCCTCCTTAACAGACAGAGGCTATTATAGCACTACTTCCACAGAAAACAAGCGGTTCATATAAAGCCATCACGGCAAATTGCGAATAAGCCCCCTTGTTGCTATAATGCTCTCTATAAGTGGGGCTGTAGCTCAATTGGGAGAGCGCCTCCCTTGCACGGAGGAGGTCAGGGGTTCGAATCCCCTCAGCTCCACCACTCAGCTCCAGAAAGAACCACCAAAGGTAACATAGGTAAAATGCACCAGGGAACCCCCATTACCGGGCTGAAAGAATTGACTCCACGTTGATTTTAAGGATGATGAATCCACAGTATAGTAAGGTAGTAAACCAGCCAGCCGATTAAGTGAATTTAATTGTTTTCTAGTATCGGATATACGAATACAGTTCTACAGAAAGGGCAGGTCGCTTTTTGCCCTGCTCGATCTGCTTGCCACTTCAGAAATCTTAAACAATGCGGGCAGACAACAGTGTTCTCCTTGGAAACATAGAATTGAGGCCCATCTTTAGGGGAATCTCTATGAAAGATCCAGCATTGCGAACATAACCAAATGACTCCCCCATGCCGGTTTCCTCCCGGAAATAAACACCGAGCTTCACTGACTCGTAATGCCTTACCACAATTAGAACACTCAACCTCTTCAGGTAGATAATATTCATTTTTAAAAAGAAACTCTTGAACTCCTTGACTCACCATAGGATCTGAACGGAACTCCCCCTTATCCATATGGACTCTTAGACTGTTGACAGCTCTTTTATCTCCAATTTCGACTAGCACTTGAGCCAACTCAAGTGTACCGGGGGCTTTGGCAATTTGCAAAACCTTTAGTATCGAATCCACAGCTTCACTTCCGGCTTTAATTAGAAGTCGGTTTGCTTGATCCCGCATCCAGAAATATTCTTTCGGATACCCGTGCCTTCCCAAATTGATAGGGTTATTTATTGCCGCCAAGGTTAAATAGTCTTTACGCTCGATAAGAGTTTTTACCTCATCTTCCAATTGTTCAGCCGTCCAAACATTAGGTAGTTCGTAATACATCAACGAAAGGTTATCACCCATGGGCATATTGTGTTTTACGAGGTTTTCAGGGTGACCATGTCCTTTCTTCGTTGAAAATAACTGTTTCCAAATATTCATATCTAACCTCTTCTGAAATTAGCCTTCAAAGCTGAAGATCTTCAAAATCAGTGAAGCTCCTTTGAATCTTAACTCGATATATAAAAACAATCAACCTTTTGTTCTGCTTCCATACTTCGGGGACAAAAATAAATCGTATTATTACCCCAGCCTAAACCTCACCTCAAAAGTTCTACCTATTGATAACTCAGGTTGGTTCTTTTGAAGCTAATGGAGCTGGGGTATCAATAGGTAGACCCCGACCTAATTTCCCCGCGATTAGGGCAACAAACGCTCAGGCTGTGACAAATGAAAAACCTACACATAACCCAAGACCGTCCTTTTTACCCTTGACTATTATTTCTATTCTAAAGCTTGACAGGTTTTTATTTTTATCGTATGTTATATATACCTAACGTTATATATTCTTAACATAGGACGGAGATAGCATAATGAAGACAAGATGGATACTGATAGCTTATGCCGTCATCAGCCTGCTGGGGTTGATGATGCTGCTTTCCAGGGAGAATGTGTACGTGGTGATAGCGCTAATAATCGGCTTCCTGCTGCTGGGGCATCGTGAACTCTGGTCACTCGTCAGATACCGGCGGTTGCCCGTTATTGACGAGCGGGTACGGAATAATCTTACCAACGCGATGCGGATTACCGGTGGCTTTTTCTTTATCGCTAGCATCGTACTGATAATGCTGCTTCGCTTCAATGTCTTCAAGGATACACCCACGGGACTAATCATCAGCGGACAGTTGGTGCTCGTAGGCATTGTATATCTGATCGGCTTCCACTACTATGACCGTGTCCGCCCCAATCTGGGGGAACGGGCGATGCGCTGGCTAAAAATATTTATCGTCACGGCCGGACTATCCTTGAGCACCATGGCATTGGCAATTGCTCTGCACAATCTGGTCAGCGCCTGGTTCGGTTTCGAGGATGCCTTCTTCTTCATACTGGGGCTGCTAGTGGCCCCGGGGGTACTAGCAGCCAGCCTACTGGGAAGTTTGGTAATTTTCATCAAGGGGCTGTGGGCAAGTTGTAAGGATCTTGAGTAGTCATGAAAACTAGGATGAAAGAATACCGCGCCCGCCTCGGTCTGACCCAAGAAAAGCTGGCAGAAATCGTGGGAGTGCGCCGCGAGACCATTATCTATCTTGAGAAAGGCAAGTACAACCCATCGCTCAAGCTGGCCCACAGTATCGCCCGGGCGCTTGAAGCCGGTATCGAGGACATTTTTATCTTGGATGATGATTAGCTTTACAAGCAAGTATGACCATGGGAGAGAGGAAATGAAAAAATCAAAAATCATATTTCTTGTCATCTTCCTTGTATTAGCAATATCGCTTATTTCTGGTTGTGAAAAATATACCGAATCGGATGAGATCAATGGCTTGATAAAGGAAAACGACCTGTCCCTAAATATGAAAGTCGGGGATGATTTAAGCGGTTTTACCTTAGAGAAGATCTATGAAAGCAGTGATGATTACTACTTGAAAATCGATGTTACAGATACCTATTCGCTTAGAGGTGAAGCCGCGATAAAACCCGGGGATAAGTACAAACTATCTTTTACGTTAAAAAATATCGATGCTGCCCCGGTCATAAACTATTCATTCTGGAAAAAGCCGAAAACATCATTAAGGTATTATACGTTCAAAGGCGAAAACGGCAACCCCCCTTCTTCGGAAACTCAGGAATCATACGATGAGTGGATAACATTCGAGGAAACCTTTGAAACGCTTGAAGGCGAAGACTCCTTTTTGCTAACGCTACGCAGCGGGGAGGGCACCTTCTATATCAAGGAGATAAATATTGAGCATTTGGAATAATAGGCCGGGTATCATTAAGGTAAGGGAAATATCCCTCGCCTTTTAGTTAATATTCAGAATATCCTCCGTTGGGTTCCATTCGCTAAGCGTTAACGCTATATAACTGGTTTATGCCCTCATTACACATTACACAAAAAAGTGGTTTGGTTTATTCGAAGAAAAGGGTTCTTAGAATGCTAAAGCGAACATAATAGAAAAAGTACTATCTATTAATACCTCAGCTCCACCATTCAGGTACTGCTCTGCAGCAAGATTTATGAATGACCAGGCACAGCTAATTTTTCAGCCTCTGCGCCGCAGCAAGCGAAAGAGCCCCAAAAAGATATTCATCCCAGGCACCTCTTTCATGTATGCCACATAATCATCACCAAACTTGACTATCAAGCGCTGGTCTTCCTCTCGGCAGCTCATGTAGATGACTACTGCGCCTATTACCCCGAGCACCCCGAACAGCCAATGAGGATACCACAAAAAAGTGGTGAGGAAAATTGCGTAGATTCCACCCGTGTATTGCGGATGCCTGACCACAGCATAGATGCCGGTGTTAACCAGACGCGTTGTGTTTACAAAAGACTTCTTCTCAGGGACACCGCCACGCCTCGGGAACATGACTATGGGTGCCATTACCAGCACCATGCCGAACACCCATACCACCCAACCGATGATGGAAAGTACCGGGTATACCTCTACCTTTATGACACCCGCCAAGACGAGAGGGTTAGCCGGAAAACAGACAATACACAGGGCAGTCAGAAGCGTGCTCCAGAGTATATTCTTCCATTTCCGATATGACAAGTTTTTACCCGCCTCTACC
>DAOUMH010000060.1:0-4151 GCA_034411815.1 Dehalococcoidales bacterium
AGGAAGGAGGTGCAAATACAGACGATTTACCGTCGCAGAGACTATAACCAAGGTCTCAGAGAGCTTGTTAATGCCGCCTGATCATGCCAATGTGTACGGTTTAAAAAGTGTCCCATTGTGCTGATTGCCAACAGACAAAAACCACCCTCTCCAACCCCGTTTCTGTAGTTGAGTATTGACTCACCTCACCAATCATTATCCTGGCGCACTCGCTCAGGGAGAAGCCACCAACACCGGTGCCCAGGGCAGGAAAGGCGATACTCTTTATGCCAAGCTCATCGCCCCTGAGCAAGCTACTCCTGGTTGCCTGCCTTATCTTTTCAGCATCAGTCTCCAGGTCTTGCCCCATTACGGCCGCATGTATAACATACCTCGCCTTCAGTTTGCCAGCACCGGTAACTACCGCTTCCCCGACAGGAACAGGCCCCTTCTTAACCGCCTCAGCTTCTATCTCGCCACCCCCAGCCCTCTTTATAGCACCAGCTACCCCACCACCCATCCATAATCGGTTATTGGCAGCATTCACCAAGGCATCAAGCTCAAGCTGGGTAATATCTCCACGATAGACCTCAACCTTAATCATCTCTCCCCCCAAGAATCCCGACTATCCCAAGGTAACTTCCGCACATAGAACCGACTCCCCCGGTATTCCAATTCTATTAGGCTGCCATCATTCACCAGCTTTTCTACGACCCCCCAATCACCACCAGACTTTCTCAAGAATTCCGTAACAGCCTCTTCCCTCATTGGATGCACCAAGGTAATGCCAAGCAAGTCACCCTCAACATCACCACTGGAGGCAAAAGCATTTCCCTCGTATCCAATCAGGTATTCAACACGGGCTAACCTCTGGCTAAGAATCTGGTATGCTGCATTGATAGCCTGCTCACTAGGAATGGCCATCGCCTTTTTTGCCGGCGGTCTTGTAGGAACAGCCAGATAAGCTATGTTTGGCTTCAGTTCGACCAAGAAATCAGCTATCCCTTCAATCTCAGCAACACTACTATTCATGCCCTGTACAAGCATGCTTTCTGTTGCTAGCTCACCCCCAAAGGTAGTAGCAAACCCGAGCATACCTTCCAAAATCGCTTCGAGCTCCAGGGGTTTCGGGGCACGGTTAATCCGACGCCATATCTCCCCACTCACAGCATCTACCTTCAGCGATACCCAATCAGCCTTTTGTAAATCCCGCCTAACATCCTCCCGACAGATGAGAGAGGCATTGGTAATAACGGCAATCCTGATACCCAATGGTTTTAGAAGCTCAATCTCCTGCCCTAGGTCAACATCCAAGGTAGACTCACCATCGGCAACAAAGGTTAGATAATCTACCGTCTCTCCCCTGTCTTTGACCCGTTTCACCTTCTCGCCTACAATCCGAGCTACATCCTCTGCTTTATGGAACTTCTTTCTTCCCACCAGCACATTTACAGTGTCCCCCAGCTGGCAATAAACACAAGAGTAGCTACACGCCTTGGGCGGGACATTATTGATTCCCAAGCTGCGTCCTAATCGTCGGGATGGAACTGGACCGTAGGCAATATGTTCTATCTCCACCAGCCTTACCTAGTCTTCATCTTCAGGAAGAGACGGAGGGTTTTAATCTCTTCCACTCCTTTCAAGGAAGAAGCCATAGCCAGCACGACCTTGGTGACGACCTCTTTAGGCCAAGTGGTTAAAACTATAGGAACATCATTTACATAGAGGGAAGTCTGCTCCATCTGAGGCTCTATAAAGCCTCCCTCCAGAAGGTCGGCCAAGCCTTTAATATCCTCCAGGGAGAACTGCCTAGCCTTGGTTTCCAGAGGTTCATCGGTAACTATAGCAACAAGTCGTTTAATATCCTTGAGAGGCAGGCCAACCTCCTTTCTGTGGACCTCTATCTTAGGAGCGTTCCCCTGCTTAAAACCTTCAGCAAGGATTACATCACAGTCTTCACCCAGGAGATAAGCTACCTGCTCAAGAGCAGAATCCTGAGAAACCGGCTTCACCACTACAATCTCGTCCGGAGAGCTAGCTGCTGTAATCTCGCTTCCCGCCTGAATGTGGCGCCAGCTATCTTTGTCTGGTCTACCAACACTCATACCCTGAGGGGTATGCTTGATGGTAGCCACTTGATAGCCCCTTGATCTTAGCTCCACAATCAACTTTTCAATAAGCGTCGTTTTTCCCGACTTTGATTTACCTACAATTGAAATTATGGGAGGCATCACTTCCTCCTTTCAGCAAGTATCTGGGCAAGGCCCTGAGTCATAGAGGTAAAGGCATCAGAGTCATAGCGCTCTATCTCCCCCTCATCACAAAGCTTGGCCAGCCCCGGGTCTATGGGTAACCGCCCCAGAAGAGGAGCCTTGACTGCCTGTGCCATCTCTTCACCCCTACTCTTGCCAAAGAGCTCAATCTTCTTATCTATTTCAGGGACATATAAATAGCTCATATTCTCGACTACACCCAGGATAGATTTCTCCATCTTTCGAGCCATATCAGCCGCTTTCCTGACTATCATGGTTGTCAAATCCTGTGGGGTAAAAACAATGATTACCCCAGAGATAGGGATTGTTTGCATGACGGTAAGTGGAATATCGGCAGTGCCCGGCGGGAGGTCTACAACAAGATAGTCAAGCCTACCCCAAACCACATCCTCCCAAAACTGGGTGACAGCCTTAGACATAAGAGGGCCACGCCAGATAACAGCATCATCTTCCTGAGGCAGAAGAAGATTGAAGGACATAACCTCAATCCCTGACCTTGAGAGCACCGGCAGAATTCCGGTATCACTGCCACTGGGCCGGTTGGTGATACCAAACATCTTAGGAATGCTGGGCCCTGTAATATCAGCATCCAGGATACCTACCTCATGACCCTGGCGCCTAAGAGCAATTGCTACCAGACCAGCCACTAGGGATTTTCCCACCCCCCCTTTACCACTCATCACGGCAATAACCTGACCAACCTGGTTTAGCTCGGCAGGCTTAATCCCGCTAAAATCTACCTCTACTCCCTTTACACTAGGCAACCCCCCAGCAACCTCCTTTATCTTGGTTCTGAGCCAATCCTGAGAATCCTGACTCAAGGCAGCAGAGGCAAGGGTAACCTTGACCACATCATCGGCCACCCCGATATCCCTCACCACACCCAACTGCACCACACTGCGACCAACCCCGGGAACAAGCACTTCACTAATTACCTGCTCAACCTGTTCTTTGCTAATCATCAATAAATTACAACCCCCTCTAAATTTATATTGGCCAGCCTAACCACTCAAAGAGACCGAGCATCCTCAGCCCTATATAGAACATCACGACAGCGAATATATATCTCAGATGCTTGGCCGGCAACCTGTGTGTGGTCGCCGCTCCAATCTGCGCCATACCAATACTGGTAACCGCCAACAGAAACCACACCGGCAAATTAACATAGCCAATAGAATAGGCTGGCAGATTAGGGGCACCAAGACCGTTTACGATATAGCCAGTAAGACCACCGATGCTGGTAAATAGCATCACGGCCAGGGATGTGGCCACAGCAGTGTGCATTTTGGACTTGAGTGCCAGCACCATTACCGGAACTGCCAATATGCCACCACCAAGACCAAGCATACCGGTTATAACCCCAATGGGAATAGCCCAAGCCGCCCACAGCCACGGATTATTCTTGGGCTCTAGCTCAACCTGGGGGAGCTCGTTAAAAAAGAGCATCCTGATACCGCTAGCCAGAACCACCACCCCGAAGACTATGCTTAATACCGCCCCGGGGAGGTGGGTTGACAGTGTAGCCCCACCAAAGGCACCAGCCAGGGTGCAGCAACCCATAACGACAGCCGCCTTCCACCACACTATCCCCTTCTTACCATGTCTCCAAACCCCGCTAATGGCGGTCGGCAAGACAACCATCATGCTGGTGCCAAAAGCCAATTTTATGGCTATATCCGCCGGCACACCCATACTGATAAACACTGCGGTTTGAACCGGCGTCATAATGAAAGCACCGCCAACCCCCAAAAGCCCACTGGTAAAACCGGCACCCAAGCCTGTTGCCAGCAGGATAATAATGTGAGCAGTTGTCATCTGGCTATTCTTGCAAGCAGGCGTTCCTGACTAGTGATCGCAGACCTCTTCGCCTACTTCTAACCTACCTTTTAGATAATCCAA
>DAOUMH010000061.1:0-23483 GCA_034411815.1 Dehalococcoidales bacterium
AGCCCCCCCCACCCCCAGCCTCAGAAAGCTGTAGCTTATGACCGGTGTCGGGGTAGCCACAGGGCACAGGTAGACCTTTATCCCGTTACCGGCAACCACCTCAGCCGCGGCCGAAGCAAAGTCCTCAGAGGCAAAGCGGGTATCATAGCCCACTATCAGCCCCCGGCCGGCTAAGCCCACCTGTTTCAGATGGTCAGCTACTGCCTGAGCACAAACCCGCACATTATCAAAGGTGAAGTCCTGGGCAATAATCCCCCGCCAACCATCGGTGCCAAACTTAATAGGACTGTCTATTTACCCCACCCCCTTCGGCAATAAATCACAAAGGTAAGATGAATTCCTCAACACCGTTTCTCCCAGGGTATAGTCTATCCTCTCCTTAAACATCGGGCCGCTAAAGACGAAGGAATGAAACTCTCCGTTCTCACCGCCAGGGTCAACATCGGGCGGAAGCTCGGCTAAGAATTTCTCATCAAGCCTTCTGCCGACAAAACCCTTATCAAGAACCCTGGAATTAACACAGACAACGATAGCCTGGAAGCCCAGGTTGATAAAAGACCTGGTCACCTCCGCAGTATCCCGCCCCCATACCGGGAAGATTCCCTTCATATCCAGCTTGGCTAGATTACCCTCCCTGTATTTCCGGGCATCCTCCAGAAAGATATCACCGGAAGCGACCAGGGAAACCCCTTCCTGCTTAAACCTGGTAAGGGTTTCACCCATCTTAGACTCGTATTCCTCGTTGGGACAATCCTTGGAAATGAGAACCTCCTGAATGGGCAGACCTAAGGAACGTGCCTGTTGCTCGACCAAGACTCTTGGCACCCCGTGCCAGCTAACCCTATCATAGTCCTCGGTTATCACGGTCAGCAAAGACAGCACTTCATACCTTTTACTCCTCTGAATTTCATAAAGGGTAACGGCACTATCCTTACCACCGCTCCAGCATAAGATTACCTTGTCCATTTTGGGGATTCTACCTCACTCCCTCTCTTTGACTCTCTTACTTAAATCCCTCTCGCTCTCCCTTTAAGAAAGGGAGAAGTCCTCCCCCTTTGGCAAAGGGGGACTCAAGGGGGATTTCCCGCAGAGGCTTCGCCCCCCTTAAACTCCCCATCCAGATAAAGGCTATAATCCCTCCAGTCGTTCGTTGATTAGTTCCTGAATTTCAGGAATCTTCGTTTCTATTTCTTGGGAAAGTCTATTAAATTCTTCCCGAAGGTCGAGCGTTGGGCTTTCATAATGCATAGCATATGTGAAAAGAAGATTATAGCTGGATGTAAGATTATCCATCATATGTAAAAGTTCCGCATCATATTGTAGATTTAAAGCTTTCAGAAAGTCTCCGTCTTCTAGATAAACTTTCAAATCCTCCACAGCCCATTCCAGTTCCTTATTTTTCCCCTCTTCCGTAATGTTTGACCGATAGTGCTGCCCCCGGGTATCAAGAACTAACACTTTCAGCTTTGTAGCCATAACAGCCAATCTATCTCTTAATTCGAATAGTGGTTCACTTCTGACCTTACGTCGCCACTGACGAGAGTCTAATTCACACTGTTGCTCTAGTTGCTTTTTCATACCTAAATAGGTAAATAGACCACCAGCAAGAACACCTAAGAGAGTAAAAAGCCCATATAGCCACCCTTCCATGATATTACCTCTCCAAATATGCTATAAAAATATACTTGCTAGTTATTTATTACTTCCCCATCGCCTCTTTTTGGACTGCTGTCCATTTATGTTGACATATCTCTAAAAACAAATCAAGGCTAACCAGATAGGATTCGTTTCCCCAGAAATTTTATCTTATTTTGCCTTTAGTCATATCAACCCTTTGCTGTCCCCAGTGCCTCTTTCTTGAGGATTTCGGCTTTGTCGGTCCTCTCCCAGGGGAGGTCAAGGTCATCCCGCCCGAAGTGTCCGTAGGCAGCCGTCTGCCTGTAGATGGGACGGCGTAGGTCAAGGTCTCGAATAATAGCTCCGGGTCTGAGGTCAAAGTGTTTGTTAATCAGGCTGAGCAGGACCTCATGGTCAACCTTGGCAGTGCCAAAGGCTTCAATAGACACCGAAAGCGGATGGGCAACACCAATCACATACGAAACCTGGATTTCCAGACGCTCGGCCAGTCCGGCAGCCACTATGTTCTTGGCGATATAGCGAGCTGCATAAGCCGCCGAGCGGTCAACCTTGGTCGGGTCCTTGCCCGAGAAAGCACCGCCGCCATGGCGGGCAATACCGCCATAGGTATCAACCAAAATCTTACGTCCGGTAAAACCGGTATCAGACACCGGCCCACCAATCACAAACCGACCGGTAGCATTAACATAGAACTTCGTCTTATCATCCACCAACGAAGATGGAACGACTGCCCGGATTACCTGCTCAATGACATCATGCTCAATCTGAGCGTGGCTGACATCAGGGTTATGCTGGGCTCCAATAACTATGCTGTCCACACGCTTAGGGACACCATTATGATATTCCACGGTTACCTGCGATTTTCCATCGGGGCGCAGGTAAGGCAGGACATTATCCTTCCTCACCTTAGCCAGTCGCCGACACAGCCTGTGCGACAGGGAGATAGGCAGGGGCATAAGCTCCGGCGTCTCCGAACAGGCAAAACCAACCATCATCCCCTGGTCACCGGCACCAACCTTATCAATGTCATTTCCGCCGCCAGAACCCTTCTTGGTCTCCAGTGACTTGCTCACTCCCATATCAATGTCAGACGATTGCTCCTTAATAGAAACCATCACCCCGCAGGATTGATAGTCAAAACCATATTCAGGATGGACATAGCCCACATCATGGACTACTCCCCGCACTATCTGGGGAACATCAACATAACAGTCGGTGGTAATCTCTCCCAAGACAATTACCAAGCCGGTCGTCGTGGCTACCTCACAAGCCACTCTGGCCTGGGGGTCTTTCCCCAGGATGAAATCAAGAACGGCATCCGCTATCTGGTCACACAGCTTATCAGGATGCCCTTCGGTAACTGACTCAGAGGTCAACATGTACTTGGGTGAATTCTTAAAACTATTGGTCATCTTCTCTCCTCTCTATGTCCCTTCTTCCCAACTGCTCAG
The DNA here is from genome assembly GCA_034411815.1 of Dehalococcoidales bacterium. Classification (GTDB taxonomy): domain Bacteria; phylum Chloroflexota; class Dehalococcoidia; order Dehalococcoidales; family DAOWJC01; genus W53-108. The sequence goes on from DAOUMH010000061.1 coordinate 3,090, forward strand.
GTATTTCTCCTGCTCAGGGGTTAAGCTATCAATATCAATGCCCATAGACTGGAGCTTCAACCGGGCCACCTGTTTATCTATCTCCTCGGGCACCGGATAGACCCTGGCCTCCAGCTTGCCTCTGTTCTTAACCATATACTCCAGGCTCAGAGCCTGGTTGGCAAAGCTCATATCCATAACGCTGGCTGGATGTCCCTCAGCCGCCGCCAGGTTAATCAACCTCCCCTCCCCCAACAGGTTCAGGTGACGCCCGTTACTAAGGGTATACTCATCAACGAACGGGCGGACCTGTCGCTTGGCACGAGCCAGACCCTCTAAAGCTGGAATATTAATCTCCACATTGAAATGCCCGCTATTAGCCAGAATAGCCCCGTCTTTCATCAGCAAGAAATGGTCTTTATCAATGACACTCTTATCACCGGCAATAGTAATAAAAATATCGCCCACCCTGGCTGCTTCCTCTATCGGCATAACCTGATTGCCGTCCATAACTGCCTCTAGGGCGCGGACTGGCTCCACCTCAGTTATGATAACATGAGAACCCATCGCCCTAGCCCTCATAGCTATACCATGCCCGCACCAGCCATAGCCGCAGATAACCACCTTCTTGCCCGCCCATAGAATATTGGTGGCACGGGTGATGCCATCAATGGTACTCTGGCCGGTACCATAGCGATTATCAAAGAGATACTTGGTCTTAGCATCGTTTACCGCAATTAAGGGGTACCTTAGTTTCCCCGCCTTCTCCAGACTTCGCAGTCTGATGACGCCAGTAGTGGTCTCCTCGGTACCCCCGATGACATCCTTGATAAAGTCGCTTCGCTCGGTGTGCAGGGTGGTAACCAGGTCGGCACCATCATCTACGGTTATCTGGGGGTTATTATCCAGAGCAGTGTTAATGTGCTTATAGTATGTTTTATCATCCTCCCCCTTGATGGCATTAACCGGGATACCATACTCTACCAGAGCCGCAGCAACATCATCCTGAGTGCTGAGTGGGTTAGAAGCACACAGAACAGCATCGGCACCCCCCTCCTTTAGGGTTAAGACCAGGTTCGCCGTCTCGGTAGTTACATGGAGACAGGCTGAGAGACGGATACCCGCCAGCGGCTTCTCTTCAGAGAACCTCTCCCTGATTAGCCTCACTACCGGCATCTCCCGATAAGCCCACTCAATCCGCCGCTTACCAGCCTCTGCCAATGCTAGGTCTTTAATGTCATAGTTTTTAGTTAAAGTCACAGGTTACCCCCCTTTAGCCGAAATTGGTTAGCCACAAAATCAGGTATGTCCAGTGTTCCCATAATTATTGGTTTCTGATGACAATCACTACCCCCGGTCATAAGCATACCATGCTTCCTGGCAAACCCGATGTAATGCGCCGTAGTCTCGGCATCGTGCCTCGAATGCCAGCACTCAACACCATCGATATAGTCTAACATATATTCCTCAATGATATCCGTCTGTCCCCCCAAATCAGTGGTTATGCTCGCCAAGGATGTTCCGTTAGGGTCACTGGGGTGAGCATGTATGAGCACACCGCCAGCGTTCCTGACCAGTCTTGACGCCTCAGCAAGTGAAAGGGGGTACTTGGGCACATCGCACCTGACCAGATATTTATCAAACGCCTCTTGCTTATCCCTGACAATCCCCTTTTCTATCAAATAGTTGGCTATATGAGGTCGGCCGAAGGTCCCATCAACGCTACCCCATATATTCCTGAGGTCTTCCTCGGTGAACCTCTCAATATGTTCTTTATCAAACTCGGCATTTAACTTCTCTAAAATCTGACGGGCTCTCAGCTCCCGGTGCTCTTTCAGTAACCGAAGCTTATCCCTCAGCTCTTGATTCTGGATATCATACCGATACCCCAGAAAGTCCAAGGAGATAGACCTGTCATTATATTGGAAGGACACATTCAATTCTACCCCGGAAATGTAGGCTATGTTACTCTCTCTAGCCAGAGCCGTTGCCCTCTGCTGACAGTCTATAGAGTCGTGGTCGGTTATTGACATTAATTGGATATTTCGTTTCTTTGCCTCTTGGAAAACCTCGTCAATAGATAGGTTGCCATCGGAACCGGTCTTGGTATGGATGTGCAAATCTATTTTCATCTCTATTTCTTGGCCACACCAATGATATACCAATCCTCAGGCAGGTCGCGCTGCGTATCAACTATCAAGTGAGCAATACCAAGGTCAGGATACAAGCCCTTCAGGTCATCTAAATCAACTTCCTCAAACCGCTTTTTGTTGTTGAGATAGGCTTGCTCGGTCAGTGCGTTTGATTCGTAGGCATCCTTGGTCCGCCTCAGTATCCGTGCGATGGACACCTCTTGCGGGCAGTCAGTCTGAAGAATAACGAAGGTCCGATTATGCTTGGCAGCTATACCAGCCGCCCGTCTCCTCAACGACTGGGTGACGAAGGTAGCATCAAGTATGACGCCGTCGCCCTCGTTCAGGCACTCATCTGCCTGCCGGAACATCTCATCATAGACCAGGGCCCGCTTATCCATATTTGAGGCGACCCTTTCATCAAATATGTCCTCATTCTTCAATACCTCCAGCCTAATCAGGTCGGTCCGAAGCAGCGGACAACCCTTGATCCTGGCCACCTCCTCGGTCGTCTCCGTTTTCCAGGTGCCGGGAAGCCCGCAGGCAATAAGCAAAAACCCGGAGTCCAGCTCGGCTTCTATAAATTTTGCGAACGGTTCCTTCAATTTACCGCCTCCTTCCTTGATACACGCTAAACATACGACTCGGCAAGCTCAAAATAACTCCTGGCGGTAGCTAAAATTGTTGCCTTTGCCTTCTCCGAGATATGGGGATCATTGAGATGGAAGCTCCCCACCTTTCCCCTTACATAAGCCCGGTAGCACTTGTAGAAATCAAGCAGCTGTGCTAGCTCCTTATCACGGCTCCGGCTTACATAGGCATTAACGAAGCTGCGGGACAGGTCGGCCCGCCCGTAGTGGTCTAAATCCATAGCCAGAAAGGCAACCTCTGCGGCAACATCGCAATATCTAAACCTGTCGTTAAACTCTATACAATCATAGATGCAGATGTCATTAAGGAAGCAAATATGAGCGGCGTGAAGATCTCCATGACAATCCCTTATTCTGCCATCGGCTATCCGCCTGTGAAACAGAGGAGTATTGTTCTCAATAAAGCTATTGGTATATTCCTTGATACGCTGATACCTCTCCCGGGGAATGGTAACCCCGATATACTTTTTGGTCTGGATAAAGTTCTCATCGGTATTCTGGACGATGGTGCCGAGGTCGCCAAAGGCACTGATTTCGGCATTGGTTTCTGCCTTTTTATGAAATTCGGCTAGCTTCCGTGCCACGCTAGCTACCATATCCGGCGACACCTGGTCCTGAGCCAGCAACACATCCATCATAGCCCCCTGGGGTAGGCGAAGCATCCTCACAGCATACTCTATCACCTCACCCTGACCCCCAATAGAAATGCCGACCTCGTCCTGAGTGATGGGCACCACCCCCAAATAGGCATCGGGACAGAGGCGCCGGTTAAGCTCGACCTCCTTCTGGCAATAAAAGCGGCGCTTATCCAGGGTGGTATAGTCCAGATAGCCCAGGTCTACCGGCTTCTTGACCTTATATACATGGTCGCCGGTCAGGAAGACAAAAGACATCTGGGTTTGCACCAGCTCCACCCCCTGTGGAGCTTCAGGGTATGTCTTCGGTTCCAGCAGTGCTTGAACCAGCTCCGGTAGCCGGGGCATCAGTTCCTGCCCCCCGATGCCCTCAGGTCTCTAATATAAGCCCTAACCCTGCCAACATGCCTTATCCATACCAGATGCATCGCTGCCAGAGCCGGGAGGAACACCTCAAGACCGAAGAAATAAATGGGAACCAGGGCAACAGCCAGTCCAATCACCCTCCCCACTATCTGAGAACCTATTACCGAGAACACCTCAGAGAACCTGCCCCAGTTTATCCTGCCCACCAGCAAATACTGAGCCAAAATAATGGAAAGTATGAGAACGCCGAGCCCGACCAGGAATGCCAGCGGGTTCAAAGCCAGCACGACCCCACCCATAGAGGATAGCCCCCTCCCCCCCTGCTTAAATCTGAAGAAAAGGCAATAATTATGACCCAGCACCACAAAAAAGCTGCTGACTATCAATGCCGATGTCAGGTCGTAGTTCAGGAAGTCCAACCACCTAGCTACAAAAACAGCCAGCACCCCCTTCCCCAAATCCCCCAGCAGGGCTATGACGAATCCAGCTATAGCCAGACCGGTTGACCTCTCGGCCCGGATAACGCGGTAGGTGTTCATCGCCCCTATGTTACCCGAACCGCTCCGCCTGACATCCTTGCCCGTTACCACCTTGGTCACCACATAAGCGACGGGAATTGACCCCAGGATGTAACAAATAACAGCAATCAATATTAGAAAAAGGTTACCCTCGACGAGGTTCATAGCTATTTTTAAAAGCCTCCCTCTTTAGCCTCAGCCACTCTCCAGCCATCCCAGCAACCCAGCTAGTACCTCCCAGCGATTAGCCCTGGTTACCTCAACTAAATTTACCTGTGGCTGGCGTTTGATAGCCTCTACCCACGGGTCAGGGCTGAGCATTATGGTTCCCAGAACCCTCTTCCCGCTACCAATTATCTGCAAAATCGCTTCCCTGAAGCTAGGTGAAAACAGCTCCATTTTGCCGATTTCATCAACGACCACCAAATCACACTGCCGGGCTGCCCTCAACAGGGCAGAAACACCTACCCGCTCCAAATTACCAACGTCAACCCCATATCTACTTACCCGGTATGGGCTATGAATATTGATATGAGCCAGTATGACATCCTGACCGTCCAAGGTAACCAGCCTGAAGCCCTCCCTTACCCCACACCCCCGTATTTCCTCGGTGTAAAAACCACCAGCTTTGCCCCCCACCCCAGCTACTGCCTGTTTGACAAGGCTGGTTTTCCCTGTCCCCGGTCTGCCGGTAAGTAGATAAACCTGCTTCATAGGCTTCTACAGCCACAATCCAATATCAGGCTGGAGCTTTCTCGGCCTTTCTTTTTGCCTCCAGCTTCTTTTTCTTGCCCCGGTGCTTAGCAAGTGCCACTCTTTTTCTCTTATTCATCACCAATAATATTAACCTAAATTAGCTTTTCTTGCCACCTCCGGCTCCAAACACCTCAACAAACTTGGCAAAAGAGCGGTCGTAGGTCTTCTCCACCACTGGAGGAAACACACAGGCCGGAAGCTCATTAAATTGCAGGTGGTAGGCAATACACTCGCAGCACTTACCCTTTCTGGAGCAGGGTTCATAGGCACAGGGGCACCTGGCTTTATTGCCCTCAATCTGGCATTCCATTTTTCATTTCCCCGAATAACATTATTGCACCTCGCTCTAATTAACATATGGGAACAAATCTCAAAATTATAAAGAGGGCTTAAGGCTGGCTAGCAAAAGCAGGGGGAAAACCGAGAAGCTCTATCTGATATACTTGCCTATCAACAGGTCCAGCTTCCGCTTCTGACCGGCGGGTATCATCTCTGGAGCAGTAACAATGGCTGTCTTCAGTGCCGTGGCACAGCCACAGTCACGCCCTGCCGGTATCCGACCGAGTGCCAGCTTGATAATCTTCTTGGCCGCCTCGGTATTCTTATGCATGGTTTCCAGGATAATGTCTACTGTAACCGGCTGCCTTCTCTCCTGCCAGCTATCATAGTCGGTAACACAGCCAACAATAGCGTAGCAGATTTCCGCCTCCCGCGCCAATCTCGCTTCAGGCAACGCCGTCATACCGATAATGTCCGCCCCCCACGAGCGGTAAAGCCTTGATTCAGCCCTAGTGGAGAAGGCAGGCCCCTCCATAACCACATAGGTGCCACCCCTGTGAACACCAACCCCCACCCCCAAAGCCGAATCATATAAAATCCGGCTCAACTCCGGGCAGAAGGGCTCGGCAAACGAGATATGGGCAACGATGCCCTCGCCGAAAAAGGAGTCTACCCGATTCCGGGTGCGGTCAATAAGCTGGTCGGGGATAATAAGGTCTCCAGGCTTTATCTCTTCCTTAAAGCTACCGGCCGAGTTAACCGCAATAATATGCTCCACCCCCAGCGATTTCAGGGCATAGACATTGGCTCTTGACGGAACTTCGGTCGGCAGGATGCGGTGCCCCTTACCATGCCTGGGCAAAAAGGCAACCCCCACCCCCTCCAGCCTGCCAACAACAATGGTATCACTCGGCTTGCCGAAGGGAGTATCCATATTAACCTCTTCAATATCAGCCATCCCCTCTATATCATAAAGCCCCGTCCCCCCGATCACCCCGATTTTCGCCTGCGGCATCAAGCTCCTCCTGTTGTTTGTTAATATTGACTTTTAGCTTGCCTTCTTGAGTTTCTGCCCAATCGCCATATATCCGATACTTTATTTCAAAGCTGTCTTCATCAGCCTTAACACACTTCTTAGTATCAATTGCAGCAGAAAGTCCGGTACCTGAGTCTAAGTATTGATTAACAAAAAGCGTGTATTTCCCATCGTTAGTATGGGAAATGATGTAATTACCATCATCTCTAGCAATGTGTGTATATCTTGATTGTTTCCCAATATTTTCTGGGATAATGAAGTCTATTTGGAAATATCTCGCTACGGCATTTCCCTCATTAATTAGCCAAGGAGACGGTAAGTCGGTTGTTAATTGGCCATCCCTATAAATCAAGGTTGCTTGTTGTTCGCCCCTTTTATTAAAAACTACTTTTATTAGAGGTTTAGCCATAGATTTGTATAATTGCTCTAAAGCTATGCATAGAGTTAGAAGAACAGCAATTAAAGCTATCGCGCTAATAGCTATACTGGATACTTGTAAACTGGGCAGTAAGTCTTGATTTGGTCTGAAAAGAGGAAACAAAGGCAAAAATAATGCAAGAATCACTGTTGCAATAGTGCCACCAATAATCCAATTTAGGTGTGTAGCTTTTTTGAATTCACTCTTTTTGAATAAACACATAATTTATAACCTCACCCCCTTAATCCCCCTCTCCTTGTTAAGGGAAGGGGGTCAGGGGGATAGGTTCTTAAAAATTTTCTTTATCCCCTCCCCATAGGGCTCTTTTATTATACCATTCTCGGTGATGATGGCAGTGATGTAGCGGTGGGGGGTAACATCAAAGGCAGGGTTGGCGGCTTCAATGCCCTCGGGGGCAATGCCCACCCCCTGAATATGGGTCACCTCCTCCGGGCTCCGCTGCTCAATTGGGATGTCATCACCTGAGACCAGGGAGGGGTCAATGGTAGAGGTGGGGGCAGCAACATAAAACGGAATACCATTCTCCACAGCCAGCACCGCCAAGGTATAGGTGCCAATCTTGTTGGCAGTATCACCGTTAGCAGCAATGCGGTCGGCACCAACAATGACGCCGCCAACCTCCCCCCGGCTCATAAAATAGCCCGCCATAGAGTCGGTGATAAGGGTAAACGGAATACCAGCCCTCTTTAACTCCCAGGCGGTCAGCCTGGCCCCCTGAAGCAGGGGTCGGGTCTCGGTAGCCAAAACCCTTATCTTCTTGCCCTGCTCCCACGCCCACTTAATTACTCCCAGCGCAGTGCCGTAGCCGGTGGTAGCTAAAGCCCCGGTATTACAGTGGGTCAGGATAACGGAGCCGTCCTTGATTAACTCGGCACCAAGCCGGCTGAGCTTCTCGGTCGCCTCTTCCTCCTCAGCGTGTATCCTAACCGCCTCACCTAGCAGGGCTTCCCTAATCTGGTCTATATCCCCACCAGCCGTGGCTATCCGCTCCATCCGCTCAATAGCCCGGAAAAGGTTTCTGGCAGTAGGTCTGGTGGCGGCAAGAACCCGGCCGATGTCCCGGAGCTTCTCCAGGAATTCAGTCCTGGTCGCAGCCTGGATTTTCAAGGCACCCACAGCTATTCCATAAGCCCCGACTACCCCGATTTCTGGTGCTCCCCGAACCTTCAATTCGACAATGGCTGAGGCTATACTCTGATGGTCGCCAAGCTCCAGATAAACCTCCTCCCGAGGAAGCCTAGTCTGGTCAAGAACCCTCACTCTGTCACCCAGCCACTCTATAGCCGGGTTACCCCCCTTTATCAACATCACCCCCCTTATCCCCTGATAAACAATCTCTAGTTACACTTATTCATAGCTACTACCAGCCCCTCGGTGAGGAGGCAGAGGATAGCTTCACCAACTCTGGGTACAACCTGAGTAATGGTCTGTTTCTCACCGGTGGTAAAATTGCTAAGCACATAAGCAACAATGTCAGCCTCGCTGGCTTCAGCAGGCCGGCCAATGCCTACCTTAAGACGGATAAAGTCCCGACTCCCCAGCAAGGTGATGATAGAGTCAACTCCATTATGTCCGCCCGAGCTACCACCCTGGCGGATGCGGATTTTACCCAGGGGAAGGTCCAGGTCATCATGGATAACGATGAGGTTAGCCGGGCTGACGCTGAATTTTTCTACCAGCCGACTAACCGACCGTCCACTCAGGTTCATATAGGTCTGGGGTCTGGCGACCACTATACTGCCACCGGATACTTCGCCCAAACCAATCCGGGCTTGCCCCCGCTTTTTATCAAACCGGATGCCCTGTGTCTTGGCAAAATAGTTAATGCAGGTAAACCCTACATTATGGCGGTTATTGGCATAGCTCCGCCCCGGATTACCCAAGCCTACAATCAGGTTCACATCAGTTTCTCCGCCCCAGGAGGGGGAGAAACTCCTCCTCGGTGAGTTGCTTGGTTCCCAAGTCCCGGGCACGCGCCAGCTTTGAGCCGGGTTCACTGCCCACGACCACATAGGTAGTCCTACGGGTAACATTGTCCTTAGTGGTGCCACCGAGGGCTCTGACCCGTGCCTCCGCTTCCTGTCTGGTCAAGGTCTCTAACCTGCCGGTGATAACAAACTCCTGTCCGCCTAAGGGTAACTCCTCCGGGCCAGCATCTTCCTCCAGCCGAACCCCCGCCCCCCTCAACCTTGCAATAATGCGGCGGTTCTCCTCCTGCCGGAAAAAGGCAACGATACTCCCGGCAATCTTGGGCCCGACAGCCGGGATGGAGAGCAACTCCTCCCTAGAGGCGGTAGCCAGCCTATCAATAGTGCCAAAGTGCCTGGCTAGAATCTCAGCCATCTCCTCGCCGATATGAAGTATACCCAGGGCAAAGATGACCCGGGATAATGGCCTCTGCTTACTTTTTTTTATAGAGCTTAATACGTTACCGGCGCTCTTCTCTGCCATTCTCTCCAATCCAAGAAGCTTCTCGCCGGTGAGGTCATATATATCAGCCACATTATTGACCAGCCCATCCTCCAGCAGTGCCGCGGATAATGATTCCCCTATCCCCCTGATATCCATCCCCCCCCGGGAGACAAAGTGCTCCAGCCGCTCGCGAATTTGAGCCGGACAGGCAGCGTTGGAGCAGTAATACATAACCTCCCCCTCAGGCTTAAATACCTCAGCCCCGCATGCCGGGCAGTGAGAAGGCATAGTGAACACCCTTTCCTGCCCGCTACGCCTGCTTACCACCGGCCCGACAACCTGGGGTATCACCTCACCAGCACGCTGTATGATAACCGTATCACCAATACGGATATCCTTGCGTCTGATGTCGTCCTCGTTGTGCAGGGCAGCCTGCTTAATGGTCACCCCCCCCACCGAAACCGGCTCCAGAACAGCAACAGGATTAAGGGTACCGGTTCTGCCCACGCTAATATCGATATCAATCAAGCGTGTGGTTCCCTGAATAGCAGGAAACTTGTAGGCTATAGCCCATCGCGGCTCGCGGCCGATGCTCCCCAAACGCCTTTGCCAATCAAGCGAATCCACCTTAACCACGACACCATCGGCCTCATAGGGGAGGCTTTCCCTTCTCTCGACCCAGTTATGGTAATAGCTCTCAACCTGCTCTATGGTGGTAAGCCGGGCGTTGTTCGGGTTCAGCTTAAAGCCGAGGGACTTGAGATACTCCATAGTTTCCCAATGGGTTGGAGGCGTCACACCGCCCTCAGCATAGCCCAGCATATATATATATATATCCAGCGGGCGTTTATCCGCGATACGGGGGTCAAGCTGGCGCACCGAACCGGCAGCGGCATTTCTGGGGTTAGCGAACAAGGGCAAGCCCTCCCCGGCTCGTTCCTGGTTCAACCTGCTAAAGCCAGCCCTAGGCATAAAGACCTCACCCCGCACCTCAAAACGAGTCGGCGCCCCTCTGGGTACGGACAGGGGGATACTCCTGATAGTCCTCAAGTTCTGGGTAATATCCTCCCCCCGCAGGCCATCACCCCGGGTAGCCCCGGTGGTAAGCTGTCCATTAACATAGGTCAAAGCCACGGCCAATCCGTCAATCTTATGCTCGCAGACAAGATCAAAGTGCCCCCCGCCGACCAGTTTTGAAGTCCGGGTATACCAAGCCATTAACTCCTCCCCAAAGAAGACGTTCCCCAGGGATAATAAAGGTTGGGGATGCTCCACCACACCGAAGGCCTCTACCGGGGCAGCCCCGACCCGCTGGGTAGGTGAGTCAGCAGTCAAGAACTGGGGATACCCTGCCTCTAGCTGCTTCAGCTCCCTCATCAACTCATCATATTCAGCATCGCTAACCTCAGGGCTATCCAGCACGTAATAGCGATAGTTATGATGGTTAATCGCCCCTCTTAACTGCTCTATTCTCCCCTTTACCTGGTTCAGGTCATCCATAGAGTATCTTCACCATGAGGCTATACTATAAAAAATTATAACATACTCTATAGCTATGCAAAAGATAAACGGGTTATAATATGCATGAAAAAGGGGGGCTCTAACAATGAAAGTGATAAAAAGCATATTTATTGTAATAGGGATACTGATTCTGGTAGGTGCCGGTGGCTTGGTCCTTTATAACGCCGCCTATGCCGCCGGCAATACCGACGGGTATGCGGATGGACATGCCGCAGGTCTTACCGAAGGCTACGATGAAGGCTATAGCTCGGGCGAGGCTGAAGGCTATAGCTCAGGCGAGGCTGAAGGCTATACGGAGGGCTACGTCTCAGGCACAACCTATGGCTATGAGACCGGATACACGACAGGCGTGGCAGACGGCTTAGGGCACGGCTACACACTAAGAGACCCTGCCTACAATGAGGTGATTACCTTCCTGACGGAGGATAACACAGATCAGAATGAATACATTGAGGGCTCCTACGGAGCCTATGTATGCAGCCACTTTGCCCGGGATGTGTGTAATAATGCTGAGGAACAAGGGTTACGGTGCTCCTTTGTTGAGCTACGCTACCCGGACGGCGGGCATGCGATAATAGCCTTTGATACTACTGATAACGGGCTGGTCTACTTTGAACCACAAACGGATGAGAGGGCGAGGCCGGTTATAGGTGAGCGATATTACCAATGCATAGAGTCCCGACCGGGCTACTATCGCGAGGCACCATCTTATGATGATACCATAATGGACATACTGGTTATTTGGTAAAGGAGAGATAGCATGGCTGAGATTCATCCCTTCCGGGGGGTACATTATAATCTATCGCTACTTAAAGACCCGTCAGCGGTTATCTGCCCCCCCTATGACATCATCACCCCGCAGATGGAGCAAGAGCTCCTTCTGAAAAGCGAGTACAACTTCATCCGGTTAGAATCCGGCCGTGAGTTACCCAAGGATACAACCGAGAGCAATAAGTATACCCGCTCAGCGGCTACCCTAGAACAGTGGCTCAGGCAAGGCATCCTTGAGATTGACAAGGAACCAGCCATCTATCTCCACGACCACTACTTTACATATCGGGAGAGAGAATACAAACGCCGCGAGATAATCACCCGCGTTAGACTAGAAGAATGGGACAAGATGATTATTCGCCCTCACGAGGGGATTCTAACCGAGCCCAAGAATGACCGGCTAAATCTATTATGGGCCCTACAAGCCAATACCAGCCCGATTCTGACCCTGTTTGAAGACCTAGGGCAGCAGGTCTCCTCGTTGCTGGCTGTACATGAGGCAAACCAGCCCCTGATTAACCAGCGCCGGCATAACGGGGAGGGACACGATGTTTGGTCCATCACCGAGCCTGAGGTTATCCAGCAGATAGGCAGTAGCCTAGCTCACCAACCTCTCTACATTGCTGACGGGCATCACCGCTATGAGAGTGCGCTTACCCACCAGCACGAAAGGCTTGCCTGTTCTCCATCAGCCTCGGCAGATGAGGCTTTCAACTTTGTGATGATGACGCTGGTAGATTTCTCCGACCCGGGGCTCCTTATTCTGCCCCCTCACCGACTGGTTCGCGGTGTATCAAAATCAACCCTGAAAGAATTAATGGCTAAGCTAAAGACTTTCTTCGAGGTAGAGGAGCTACCGCTGAGTATGCCCGATGTCTGGCAAAAGGTTGATGATATACTGACCGGTCCGCAACCCGAAGAGACAAATCAGGTCAGGATGGTCCTCTTCGGGCTGTCAACGGAGAGTATGTTTGTGCTGAGGTTGTGCAACCCTACCCCCACCAGCAATACCAGCCAAATGATGCCCTACTTCCACAGCGAGCTATACAAGAGTCTGGACGTCAGTATCGTCGAACACATCATACTGGAGAAGCTGCTGGGGCTGCACAGCGAGGGAGAGGTAAGCCTAGGCTACGGCTATGAGAGACAGGACACCATAGACAGGGTCCTGAACGGGGAATACCAGCTGGCACTCCTATTAAGCCCGGTTAAGACAAGGGTGATTAAGGCTATTGCTGATGCCGGTGACAGGCTACCCAGAAAATCAACCTACTTTTATCCCAAGCCACCGGCAGGATTAATCTTTAACCGACTGGTATAGGCTCCGCCAAGAAGGATTCCCAATAATGCTTTATCTAGTCTCCACCCGAAGGTGAGCCCTGAGACTTATTCAGCTTCTTCACCAATCGCGACTTGCGCCGAGCAGCATTATTGGGGTGGATAACCCTCTTCTTAGCCGCCTTATCCAAAGAGCTGACGGCAGCTACCACCGCTTTCTGAGTGGATTCAGGGTCACCTGACTCCCCCGAGAAGATAAGCTTTTCTGCCTTGGTTATATTGGTTTTAACCAAGCTACGAACAGACTTATTTCTCTGCCGCCTCCCCTCATCTACTCGCATCTGTTTTTTAGCTGACTTAGTAACTGGCAATATTTCCCTCCTATTCTATACGGACTAAATCAAGTTGAGGAACTGGCTTTTAACGTCGCCTCATCCCCTACACGGCCAACACTTATCACCCCCCGAACCCCCTCGACCTTGGCCAAGAGCCGGCTCAATTGTGCCAATCCCTCCGTCTCTAAAGTAAAGCATAAAGAGATAGTGTGGTCATCATGATTAGTAAAGCTCATTGTAGTAATATTAACCTTTTCCTCTGCCACTGTAGTGCTGATATCACGTATCAACCCCACCCTGTCCCAAGCCTCGACCTGAATATTAACCGGATATACCGACTCGGTTTGCCCCCACTCCACCTTAATCAGCCTCTCCTTTTCACCCTCATGAAGCACATTGCGACAGTCCCGGCGATGGATTGTTACCCCACGACTGCGAGTAATATAGCCAATAATCTTATCACCAGGCACGGGATGACAGCACTGGGCCAACTGAATTAGCATGTCCCCCGCTCCCAACACCTTGATAGCGGCCACAGATGGCTTAGGCAGTGTAACCTCGGCTGCTACCCCGGGCTGTTCCTGCTGGGCAGCCAGCTTCACGGCAATCTGATGGGTAGTAATACCACCGTAACCAAGAGCCAGGTAAAAGTCATCCAGGCTATCGTACTTGAACAGCTTGGATAGCCCTTCCCGCTCGCTGAAGCTTATGCCCAACTGCCTCATCAACTTCTCTAAAAGCTCCCGACCCCGCTCAATATTCCCTGCCCGCTCCTGCTTCTTAAACCACTGCCGCACCTTCGCCCTGGCATGAGATGTTCTGACATAACCCAGGTGAGGGCTCAGCCAATCCCGGCTCGGCCCCCTATCCCCCTTCGCCGACATGATTTCTATAACCTCACCGTTGCTCAGCTGATAATTAAGAGGCACCAGCCTGCCGTTCACCTTCGCCCCTATACACCGATGCCCCAGGTCGGTATGAACCCGATAAGCAAAATCAAGGGGGGTCGACCCTTTAGGCAAATCCTTTATCTCTCCCTTGGGGGTATAAACAAAAACCTGGTCGATGAAGATATCTGTTTTTACCGATTCCAAGAACTCCTCGGCACCACTGAGCTCCCGATGCCACTCAATCAACTGGCGCAGCCAGCCTATCCTCTCCTCAAAGTGCATGTCCCTCTTTTCGCCCTCTTTGTAGAGCCAGTGGGCAGCCACCCCATACTCGGCAACATGATGCATGTCATAGGTACGAACCTGAACCTCCAGAGGGGTTACCCCCAGGCACATCACAGCAGTATGCAAAGCCTGATATCCGTTCGGTTTGGGGCTGGCAATAAAGTCGTCAAACTCGTCGGGCAAGGGACGCCACAGACTATGGATAACGCCTATAGCAGTATAACAATCAGGCACGGTATTAACCAACACACGAAGGGCCAGCAGGTCGTGTATATCATCAAAGTCCTTACCCAGGGCAGAGTACTTCTCCATCTTCTGGTGCACGCTGTAGATATGCTTAGGTCTGCCTGCCAGATCAGCCTTCAGCCCCGCCTTATCTAGCTCCGCCTTTAAAAACTGGGTTACCTGAGCTATGAAGCTCTCCCGCTGAGTACGTCGGCTAGCAACCAATCTAGCAACCCGACGATATTTCTCCGGTTCCAGATAACGAAAGGATAAATCCTCTAATTGCCACTTCAGTTCCCAGATCCCGAGGCGATGAGCCAGGGGAGCATATATCTCCAAGGTCTCCTGGGCAATGCTCCGCTGTCTTTCCGGCGGCAAAGCTCCCAGGGTCTTCATATTATGCAGCCTATCAGACAACTTGATAAACACCACCCGGAGGTCCTCGGCCATTGCCACCAGCATCTTCCTCAGGTTCTCCGCCTGTGCCTCTCCAGCCGCCACCCCCTCCCCAGACCAAGAGAGCTTGCCCAGCTTAGAGACGCCATCAACCAGCTTGGCAACCTCCGGGCCAAATTTGGCCTCAATCTCCGAGACGGGTATATCGCAATTCTCAGGAACATCGTGCAGCAGGGCTGCCGCCAGGGAACTGGCATCAAGCTGAAGCTCAGCCAGGGCCAAGGCAACCTGCAATGGGTGCTCCACATACGGCTCGCCCGACATGCGCACCTGCCCCTCGTGTGCCTTCACTGCAAACTTGTAGGCACCCTCAACAATGGCCACCTTTTCCGGTGGGAGATACCCCCGAGCCTCTTCTTCAAGTCGGCTAAAACTCATTGCCTGCCTCAGCTATAGTATAATGCAACCGCCTCGCTTGCGCAAAACCTGAGAATGGTTACCAGCCAGACTCCTTCCCTTTACAAATCCGGCGTCAATACTGTATTCTAGCTTAAAATAAAGGAGGGGGAGCTAGGTTGTACCAAGCACCACGCGGAACCTCAGATATCCTACCCAAGGAACAAGCATACTGGCACTATATAGAGCAAAAGGGGGCTAACATCTGCCAGCTCTATGGCTATGAGCGCATTGATGCCCCGACCTTTGAGGACACCGGACTTTTCACTCGCAGTGTGGGTGAGGAGACAGATATCGTAGTGAAAGAGATGTATAGCTTTGAGGATAGGGGGGGCAAGAAAATAACCCTGAGAGCAGAGGGCACGGCCCCGGTATGCCGGGCCTACCTAGAACACGGACTGCACAACCTGCCACAACCGGTAAAGCTGTATTACATGTCCCCGATTTTTAGATACGAAAGACCCCAGGCAGGAAGATACCGCGAGCACCACCAGTTCGGCTACGAGGCCATCGGCGACGGGGACCCCACCCTTGACGCAGAAGTCATTGATATGGCATGGCAATTCTTCCTGTCTCTAAACCTCCAACACCTCTCGCTAAACCTGAACAGCATCGGGTGTAAACAGTGCCGCCCCAAATATCTAACCGCCCTGAAGGATTACTATGCCAACCACACCCACGACCTGTGTTCCGACTGCAAAACCAGGCTGGAGAGAAGTCCGCTCCGCCTACTTGACTGTAAAAAGCCCTTATGCCAGCAACTAGCCAACTCCGCCCCCAGAAGCGTAGACTACCTCTGCCCTCAATGCGAGGAGCACTTCACCCGATTAAAAAGATACCTTGGCTTACTTAACCTCCCCTTCAAAGAAAATCATTGCCTGGTTCGGGGTTTAGACTACTACACCAAGACCGTATTCGAGATTCAGCCCGAGGAAGAGGGAGCCCAGAGTGCCCTCGGCGGTGGCGGAAGATACGACGACCTTCTCAAGGAGCTGGGGGGTAGTCCTACCCCGGCTATCGGCTTTGCCGCGGGCATCGAGCGAATAGTGCTCAACCTAAAAAACCAGGCGGTGCCAATTCCGCCCCTGCCCAGACCCCAGGTTTTCATCGCCTACGCCAGCGATGAAACCAGAGATGAGGTACTAAAGCTAGCAGCCACGCTAAGGCAGGCTGGCATCGGGGTAGTAGAGGCTATCGGCTCAAAGAGCCTTAAGGCTCAGCTAAGACAGGCAAACTCTCTCGGCGTCCGCCATACAGTTATAATCGGCGAGCAAGAGGTAAAGACCGACACCGTAATACTGCGGGATATGGCAACCGCCCAGCAGGCAACAGTTCCCTCGTCGCAGCTACCAGGACGGCTGCACTAACAGGCGGCACCGCTTCACTTCGTAGCTGAATTGTGCTATAATATTACTAATGGTCGCACTACCGCTGTTTAGAACCGTCTATTATTGGTCAACCTCATTTACTTCGTATAGAAGCTACTCCGGTTTTACTGCCTCCACCCTACGGCCCACCCCCCACTACACTCTCCAACCGCATTACCAACAACGGAGAAAGGGCCAGCTATGACAACACAGGATATGCCCCCCTCAACCGAGCCATTAAATAACGGGTATACCGCTGAGGATATCCAGGTCCTAGGCGGGCGCGAAGCAATACGCCGACGACCAGGTATGTACATCGGCAGCACCGACCAGCGCGGACTACACCACCTGGTTTACGAAATTGCCTATAACAGCATAGACGAGGCTATGGCCGGCTGCTGTAATAAAATCGTGGTCACCATTCAACAAGACAACGCCGTCAGGGTTGAGGATAACGGGCGTGGTATCCCGGTAGATATTCACCCTGCCACCAAGATATCAGCCCTGGAGACAGTGATGACCGTCCTGCACGCCGGAGCGAAATTTGGCGGCAAGACCTATCAGGTATCAGGGGGGCTACACGGGGTAGGCGCCTCGGTAGTAAATGCTCTTTCCTTCTGGCTAAAGGTTAATGTCAGGCGTGATGGCAAGCTATACCACCAGGAATACAAGCAGGGCATACCGCAAGGCAAAGTAGCCGAGGTTGGCGAAGCCAGTGGCACCGGCACCTCCATCACCTTTCTTGCCGATGAGGAGATATTCGGTAAAGCCAACTATGATTTTAATACCCTGAGCGAGCGCCTGCGGGAGATGGCCTACCTGAACAAGGAGCTGGAGATATGCCTCAGAGATGAAAGGATAGATAGCGAAAAGACCTTCTACTTCGAGGAGGGAATTACTGGCTTCGTCCGCCACCTTAACCGAAACCGAGTAGTCCGTCACCGCCACCCTATTTACGTCTCCAAAACGATAAACAGTACTATAATTGAGGCAGCCCTTCAGTATAATGATGGGTTCGCTGAGGCCACCTTCAGCTTTGCCAACTGCATTAATACCATGGATGGAGGCACCCATCTTACCGGCTTTCGTTCAGCACTAACCCGGGCCCTCAACGACTACGCCCGCAAAAATAAACTCCTCAAGGATGATGGCCTGAATCTGGGGGGTGATGATGTCAGGGAGGGGCTCACCGCCATTATCAGCGTCAAGCTTACCGAACCACAGTTTGAAGGACAGACCAAGACCAAGCTGGGCAACGCCGACGTCAAGGGTATGGCAGAGAGTGCGGTCGGCGAGGGGCTTTCCCTCTATCTCGAGGAGCACCCCGATGACGCTAAAAGGATTATAGAAAAGTGCCTTACTGCTGCCAAAGCCAGGGAGGCAGCCCGCAAGGCCCGTGATTTAATCATCAGAAAGAGCAGCCTGGATACAGGCACCCTACCCGGCAAACTGGCTGACTGCTCTGAGAAAGAGCCTGCCCACTGCGAGCTATATCTGGTAGAGGGAGACTCAGCCGGCGGCTCAGCCAAGCAGGGACGGAACCGCCGCTTCCAAGCTATACTGCCGCTAAGAGGTAAAATCCTCAACGTGGAGAAGGCACCGGCCGACAAGATGCTGGCTCACGAAGAAATCCGAGCCATCATTACCGCCCTGGGGGCCGGCATAGATGATGAGTTTGACCTGTCGAGGCTCCGTTACCACCAGATTATTTTGATGACCGATGCCGATGTTGACGGCTCTCACATCCGCACCCTGCTACTTACCTTCTTCTACCGGCATATGGTGGAACTGATTACCCACCAGCACCTGCTCATTGCCCAACCCCCCCTCTATAGCATTAAAGCAGGCAAGAGCCAACAGTGGGTCTACTCAGAGCAGGAAAAAGAAGAGGCAATGCTCAAGCTAAAAGGAGCTAAAAAGGTAGAGGTTCAGCGCTACAAGGGCCTAGGCGAGATGAGCGCCGAACAACTGTGGGAAACCACCATGAACCCGACCTCCCGCACCCTACTTACCGTAAACGTAGACGATGCCGCCAAGGCCGACCTCACTTTCCATATGCTGATGGGGGGAGAGGTTCCCCCGCGTAAAGCCTTCATCCAAGCCCACGCCAAGAGCGTCAAGAATCTGGATATCTAACCCGGCCACAGCGATCATCCGGAGCAACCCTTACCCTGTCCCGAATACAGCCCGTGCTGCTTAATATATTCGTCTACCGGCTTGGGGACTAGCTGGCTGACTTCCAGTCCTCGGGCAACCCGGCTCCTGATTTCTGTAGCGTCAACATCTATTTCAGGCTTATCCAGCACTATCACCCGCTGTGATAAGCCGGGGATAACGGCCTCCAGAGGCTGCAGGTCGGGGAGTGGATATCCCGGTCTGGGAACGACTACCAGTTGACACATCCTAACCAGCCGGGCTGACTCGTGCCACCGGGGGAGCTGGGCTAAGTTATCACAACCCAGGATAAAAAATAGCTCATCCCCGGCATCAAGCCACCCCCGCAATTCAGCAATGGTATCGACAGTATATGAGAAACCAGGGCGCTCTACCTCTATGGTCGACAATTTGAAATGGGGATTATCATTAATAGCCAAGCGCACCATCTGCACCCGGTGCTCCGCAGCCGAAACAGGGCTATTAGCCTTCAGCCACGGCTGACCGGCCGGCACGAAAAGAACCTCGGCTAGGTTTAGCCTAGTCCTTACCTCCTCGGCTACAACGAGGTGGCCGATATGAATCGGGTCAAAAGTCCCCCCCAGCACACCAGTATTCACCCTGCTACCACTCCCATTCTATACTCCCACAACGAACCCTGTCCCCAGGCCTAATCCCGGCCTTCTCCAAGGCCCTGTTGACCCCCAGCCTCCGGAGCAGACCGCCGAGTTGTCCACGCCCCGCCGGGTCAGTAACTGCCGTCTTGGCAACGATGCGCTCCAGCTCGGGGGCCACCACGACAAAGGTATCCCCCTCCCTGTGCACGCTGGGACCGGCACCCCTGGGCTGGGGGTGGAAAACCTTCGCGGGCGACTTCCTGCTATCCTCTCCCTCAACTGCAGCCGACCGAAGTACCCTCGCTGCCTCCGCTATGATCTCGGGTACCCCCTCCCCGGTTGCCCCCGAGATAAAAAAGACCGCGGCTCCAGTATTACAGAAGCCCTCTCTTATCTCATCCAATCGAGCCCTCACCTGAGACAAATCAATCTTATTTATCGCAACCAGCTGCGGCTTTTGAGCCAGAGACGAATCAAATAAGCCGAGCTCGGCATTAAGCCGCAGCATATCCTCCATCGGAGACATGGAGCTACCATCTATCAAGTGAATAAGTATCTTGGTCCGCATTATATGACGCAGGAAATCATGCCCCAGACCTCGCCCGAGATGAGCCCCCTCAATAAGACCCGGGATCTCAGCCAAGACAAGGCTCTGGCGACCAACCTCGACCGCACCCAGAACAGGCTCACGAGTAGTGAAGGGGTAGTCAGCTATCTTGGGCTTGGCCGCCGACGCCGTTGCCAGCAGAGTAGATTTACCAGCGTTAGGATAACCTACGATGCCAACATCTGCGATGAGCCTCAATTCCAATATTATAGAACGCTCTTCTCCAGCCTCCCCTTCCTGAGCAACTTGAGGGGCCTGATTAACAGACGAAGCGAAGTGAGTATTGCCCC
>DAOUMH010000062.1:0-29101 GCA_034411815.1 Dehalococcoidales bacterium
TGATTGAGCAGTGGAGGCAGGAGTACAATCAGGTGCGTCCTCACAGCTCGCTTGGTTACCGGCCTCCTACTCCTGAGGCTAAGTTACCGGTAATCCTAACTTAAAGAGTGGTAACCTTTGTGGGGGCAGGTCAGACCCACTACCTTTTAATAGTATCTATTGACAGCAAATTTAGCCGATACCTATAATACAACCGAATCCTTCATATCTGAAATTTCAAGGAGCGAAAATAATGACAAAGAAAGCGGCTAAGATAGTTGTTTTTTTAGTAATTATCTCCTTAATTTTAGTTCCTCTTACAGCTTGTGAGGGGTCACAGAGTCCGCAGGGTGAGCAGGGTACAGCTGGCCCTCCTTTCACCGAAAACGAATCTGCCATAGCGCAAATGGTATTTCCAGTGCCTACAAATATAACCGAAATTAGCCTAGTAGAACCAGATGTTGTTTATGCTGTAGCGGATGGGATAGAGCTTACAATGGATATTTATTATCCCAAGCAATATGGTGCTAAAGTACCGGTAGTGGTATACGTTCATGGCGGTGCATTTCAAGGTGGAGATAAACGTGATGGAATAGTTGCCGGATGGATGCCAGAGATGGTGTCTCGTGGTTACATGGTGGCATCTATAAATTATCGACTGGTTCCCCAAGGTGGTACGTTTCCATTTCCTGTTGAAGATGTCAAATGTGCGGTACGCTGGCTAAGAGGTAATGCAGCAAAATATCGCATTGATGTAAATAACATAGGCGTTATCGGTGGTAGTGCTGGTGGTTACCTCGTGAATATGATGGGGGTTTGTGATGCTAGCGCTGGATTTGATAATTCTGGCGGTTATCTGAACCAGTCCAGCAGAGTACAAGCAGTGGTTGACTTATATGGAATCAGCGATATCGCAGTCCAATACGAAACAGGCAGGATTGAAGGGCCCGATGGACCAGTCAGTCAATTAATAGACAATCCCGATAAATTTACTGAGATAGCAACAAGCGCAAGTCCCATTAACTATGTAACCCCGGATGATCCACCCTTTTTGATTATACATGGGGATAAAGATACGGATGTTATTCCACAGCAATCAGAAATGTTGTACTCCAAGCTTATAGAGGCTAATGTTCCTGCTACCCTGGTGTGGGTCGAAAATGGTGGCCATGGATTTATACCTGTGGGTGAAAACCCCATTTCGCCGAGTTTTAATGAGATTCTCAAAATAACGGCCGATTTCTTTGATAGATATTTGCAAGCTGAAACGGCATCCAGAACAGTGCCAAATTACATCACACCAATACAGTATGAATATTCGGCCATTATCGAATATGACCAAACAGAATGGACGTATCTTATTCACATCTCCCAGCAATATGACGGGACACAGCCAGTCCCGCTGGTTCTGGCTCTGCACCCATCTACTAGAGATTCAGCACTGATGGCAAACCTCACAGGATTCAATACCATCGCCGATAGAGAGAATTTTATTGTAGTATATCCCAAATCCTATAATACGGAATGGGATTGCGGAACAAGAGCCTTGCTAATACAGAATGTTGACGAGACTGGCTTTATTTCCTATCTTATTGATAATCTCTGCCAAATATACAATATAGACAGCAACAGAATATTTGCCACCGGTATGTCATCCGGCGGCGGCATGTGTTATGCTCTTGCAAGCCGGCTTTCTGATAAAATAGCTGCAATTGCATCGGTTTCTGGCGCTATGTTTGAAGACCAGCTCTCGGAAATCAATCCAGAAGAGCCTTTGTCTGTGCTCCATATACACGGGACAGAGGACCCTGTCATTCCGTGGCAGGGCGGTAACTCTACCGACATAAAGGTTTTTTCAAGTGGGACTGCAGTTAGGGTTCTATCTGTACCTGAAATAATCAAATTCTGGGTTGATACTCTTGGTTGTGGGGTAACTCCGACTATTATCCAAATGCCGGACAATGATCCTAGCGATGGAACAATAGTGACAATAGAAGAATACAGTGGTGGTGCCAGAGAGACTGAAGTGGTTCTATATGCGATTGAAAACGGTGGTCATTCCTGGCCTGATAAAGATAATCCGATGTATGAATCGGTCCTAGGCAAGATATGCCATGATTTCGATGCCAGTGAAATTATATGGCGGTTTTTCAAGTTTCATCCAAGGGAACAATAGCTTATTTTGTTGCTTAATTACACAATCTGGCACAAAGTTCAACTTTTAATTTCCCTATACAGTCTCAGACTCTCCTCCCACTTCACGCTCCTGGTATACCTCAACACCATATCCAAACTCTCCCACCCACCCAGCCTCATGATATGCTCTACATCCAATCCCGCTCTATGTAAATTACTGGCAAAAGTCCTTCTTAACGTGTGCGGGTTGCACGGCAGCCCGGTCTTCTCCTGCAGCCTCCACAACATTATCTGGATACCGCGCTTCCTCAATCCCCAAATGTTTATATACGCATTTTCATTAACTGTGCTAACCCCTTTAACCCTTAAATACTCACGCAGCAGCTCAGCCGTCCTCCTGGTGAATGGAGCCTTCCGCTGCTTGCCTCCCTTGCCCCAGATGGTGATGGTGTTCGTCTCCCAATCGATATACGGTTCCTGGATGCTAAGAAGCTCGGTAAGCCTGATGCCGCTATCCGCAAACAGGCTGATGATGGTTTTATCACGGATGGTCTCGGCTTCCTGGATAAGGGATTCCACTTGTTCAGGTATCAAGCTTGGTAGGATTATCTTCCTCATCTTGGGTGGGTCAACCCGTGTGATGGGGTTATCGTGAATATACCCTTGCCTGTGGAGCCAGTTGCAGAGGGCCCTGATAGCTCTATAGTAGGCGTTCTTGCCGTTGCGGCAGGATAGCCTGCTTAGGAAGAGGTTGATGCTTTCGGGCGTCAATTCACAGGTACTCACGAACGGGGATAAAAGGGCTCTGTAGAATTCATGTGTGCGTGGGGAAGTGCCTTGCCTGCGTGCTTTGAGGAACTGTGCTAACAGGTCTGCTAACGGAGGTACAGAGAAATTTGTGTGGAGGTTCGTGGTAGTGACCTGCCCCCAATATCGATACCACCTTTTAAGTCAAAACTTCACTCATTATCACCGCTGGAGCAGGTGGTCGATAACCAAGCGAGCTATGAGGTCGGATGTGATTATACTCCTGCCTCCACTGTTCAATCAATACCTTCGCTTCTGTTAACGTAGCGAACATCTCCCGGTTCAAAAGTTCATCCCTCAACTTGCCGTTAAACGATTCTATATACCCGTTCTCCCAGGGACTGCCAGGTTCTATATACAGTGTATTCACTCCTATCCTGCTTAACCACTTTCTAATTGCCTTAGCCGTGAATTCGGGACCGTTATCCGACCTGATATGCTTTCAGGTATCCCACGCAGGATAAACAGCTCAAAAAGCCGATCTATAACATCCTGTGATGTGATGCGTCTTCTTACCAGGAGTCCCAGACACTCCCGGGTATATTCATCAATGATGGTCAGTATTTTGAAGGCTCTGCCATTGGCAGTTCTATCTATCACAAAATCATAACTCCAGATATGGTCCTTATGCTCAGGTCTGAGCCGGATGCAGGATCCGTCATTAAGCCATAACCTGCTCCGTTTGGGCTGCTTCTTCGGTACCTTCAAGCCTTCCTTTCTCCATATCCTCTCTACTCTCTTGTGGTTTACCCTCCACCCGTATTGATTATTCAACAGGGTTGTTATCCTGCGATATCCATACCTGCCATACTTTGTCGCCAGGGTAATAATGTCATCGGTAAGCTGCTTCTCATCCGATGGGAGCGATAAATCGCGACGCTGAGTAGACCTGGCCTGCTCCAGTACTTTACATGCCCGTCTTTCTGAGACACCGAGTTTATCCTTCACTTTGACTATCACCCGGCGTCTCCTGGGCGGGCTTAGAAGTTTCCCTCCGCGGCTTCTTTCAGTATGGCGTTATCTAGAGACAGGTCGGCTACAAGCTTCTTTAAACGGGCGTTTTCCTTCTCCAAACTTTTGAGTTTTCTGGCTTGATCTACCTTTAAACCGCCGTACTCCCTGCGCCAGCGATAGTAGGTATGACTGCTGACTCCGATTGTCTTGCTGACAACCGCGATGGTAACTCCCTGCTGCAGTTGTATTTCTGCCTCGCGGAGTTTATTGATGATCTGTTCCGGTTTGTATCCCTTTTTGGCCATTCGGTCCCCCTTCTATGATATTATATCTGGTACCGTCTAAGGGGGGCACGTCAAAAGGCTATGGCGTACACTGGTTATATGATGAGATACAGAGTGACAAGGATTCGATCCGTTATATAGGATTTGGGCTCTCGTTGACTTTATATTTGCTGTTTCAGGAAGTATGAAGGATAAAGACGGTCGGCTTATTAAAAATTGGTAAAGTCCGGGAGCAAGTAATCAACCCCTGGCAAGCCCTTTAAGTCTTTCGGCTATACCCTCCAGTGGCACGAGTTCAGAATCTTTCTCGGAGCGCTTCTTTATCTCCAGACTGTTTTTCTCCAGGGTGCGGGGACTGATGGTAAGCCGAATTGGTATGCCAAAAAGGTCAGCATCGTTGAACTTTACCCCTGGTGATTCCTGGCGGTCATCAAAGAGCACTTCCAGACCTTGAGTCTGTAGGTCGGCATAGACATTTTCGGCAACTTCTGAGACATTGGAGCCTTCTCGGTGCAGGGGGCAGAGGTAAATGTGGTAAGGAGCAATGGATAACGGCCAGACAATGCCTTTATCATCATGGTGCTGCTCTATAACCGCTGCCAGCAGTCTGCCGATTCCGATACCGTAACACCCCATGATGATGGGACGGGCTGCACCATTCTGGTCGATAAAGAGGGCACCCAGCTTCTCGCTGAGGAAAGTGCCGAGCTTGAAGATGTGTCCCACCTCCAGCCCATGTGCGGATGATAACTTGCCACCGCACTTGGGGCATCCCTCTCCGGCGTGAGCCCTGGCTATATCTGCCACCAGGTCGGCCTTGAAATCTCTGGGGTAGTTAACATTTCTAAGGTGGGTTTCAGGTTTATTAGCCCCGGCAACAAAGTTTGCCCCTGAGGTTATGGAGTCATCAGCAATAAGCTTGATACCACTTATACCTACCGGTGAGGCTGAACCGGCGACTATACCGGCTGCTATCACCTCAGCTTCGGTAGCCAGACGGAGTTCAGAACACTTCAGAATGTTCTTCAGTTTTACTTCATTTACCTCTAGGTCACCCCTGATAACCACAAAGGTCAGCTTGCCATCAGCGGAGTAAAATACCGCTTTGAGGGTGTGGCTTTGGGATATCTTCAGGAAGCTTGATACTTCTTCAATGGTAGCCATACCAGGGGTGGCAATTTCCTTCGGTGGTAGCGGTTCCTCACCCTCTATTTTGCTGATAATGCTCTGAGCCTTATCAGCATTGGCTGTATATTGGCAGTTGGGACAGTAGATGATTTCATCCTCGCCGCTTTCGGTGATGACCATAAACTCGTGGGAATCCTTACCGCCGATTGCGCCGCTATCGGCTTCAACCAGTAGGGTAGGGAGGCCACAGCGACTATAGATATTCTGGTATGCGCTGAGCATTTTGTTATAACTCTGGTTTAGCCCCTCTTCGTCGGTATCAAAGCTATACATGTCTTTCATGGTAAATTCGCGGACTCGTATCAGGCCACCTCTGGGGCGAGGCTCATCACGGAACTTGGTCTGGATTTGGTACAGCATTAGGGGCAGGTCCCGGTAGCTCTGAACATTTCGGCTGACCAGTTGGGTAATGACCTCTTCGTGGGTTGGTCCCAGTGCCAGTTTACGGTCTCTACGGTCGGATAGGGTGAAAAGTCCCTTGCCGAAGGCGATGTCTCGGCCGGTTTCCTGCCACAGCTCCAGTGGTTGAAGAACCGGCATCGTCAACTCCTGCCCGCCGGCTTTGTCCATCTCATCGCGGATTATGTTCTCTATCTTTTTTAGCACCCTCCAGGCCAAGGGTAGGTACGAATAGACACCGGCGGCTACCTGCTGTATCATTCCTGCCCTCAGCAGTAGCTGGTGGCTGGCGGTATCAGCCTCAGCCGGTATCTCTCTCTGTGTCTTACCGAATAGTTTTGATATACGCATTTTCTGCTCCAGTCATATTTATCTACCCCGAGTCTG
The DNA here is from genome assembly GCA_034411815.1 of Dehalococcoidales bacterium. Classification (GTDB taxonomy): domain Bacteria; phylum Chloroflexota; class Dehalococcoidia; order Dehalococcoidales; family DAOWJC01; genus W53-108. The sequence continues at coordinate 6,135 of DAOUMH010000062.1, forward strand.
TGTTTATAACCTTCTAACCTCTGCCATCAGAGTAGTTACAAAGTCCTTTTCCTCAATCGTCCCAATCTTTTTACCCTTCTTAAACAGGACGGCTCTGCCTTTACCGCAGGCGATGCCCACATCGGCGTCCTTGGCTTCACCGGGGCCGTTGACCACGCAGCCCATTACTGCCACCTTTATCGGCTTATCAATCTTTAGCAGTTCTTTCTCCACAGCCTCGGCTAATTTTACAATATTAACCTCAGTCCGCCCGCAAGACGGGCAGCTGACCAGTATCGGGCCCCGCTGGCGCAGGTTCAGGCTCTTTAAGATTTCGTAGCCAGCAGTTACCTCTTCCCTGGGGTGGGTGGTGAGCGAAACCCTGATAGTATCACCAATGCCCTGGTAGAGCAGGGTGCCGATGCCCACCGTACTGCGGATAATGCCTGTTTTTGGCGTGCCGGCTTCGGTAACTCCTATGTGTAGGGGGTAGGGTATTTTCTGGGCAATGTCCTGGTAGGCCTCAATTGTAGTCGGAACATCAAAGGCCTTAAGAGAGACCTTAATCAGGTCGAAGTCAAGGCTTTCCAGTAGCCTTATCTGTTGCAAGGCAGCGTCGACCATCTGTCCGGCGATTGTCAAATTGGGATTGGCTACTTCGGGTAAGCTACCGGCATTCACCCCGATGCGTATAGGGACGCTTCTTTCCTTGGCTGATTGAACTATGGTAGCGACCTTTTTCGGCTCGCTGATATTGCCCGGGTTTAACCTCAGGCCATCGGCTCCAGCCTCCAGTGCTATTAGTGCCAGACAGTAGTCAAAGTGAATATCGGCAATTATCGGGATGGAGATGCCTCTCTTGATAGCTGATATGGCATGGGCGGCCTCGGTATCGGGCACAGCCACTCGCACCAGTTCGCAGCCATAGTCCTCCAGTTCCTTGATTTGGCGAATAGTTGACATAATATCTCGGGTATCGGTCTTGGTCATAGATTGCACTATGATAGGGGCATTGCCACCGATAGTTACATTGCCGATTTGAACAGGCTTGGATACTCGGCGAGGGTTCATGATAACAGACTGCCTCCGGTTATGATGCGTACAATATCTTGGTAGGTAATTATCAGTATTAACCCCATTAACATAGCAAAGCCGATAGAATGCACTAGACCCTCTATCTTGGCTGGCACGCGCCTGCCCCGTCGAACCCATTCCAGGAGAACGAACATGATTCTGCCTCCGTCCAGGGCAGGTAGGGGGAGAATGTTGATTATAGCCAGGTTTATACTGAGAAAGGCGGCAAACTCCAGTAGTGGGCTAATACCTGCTTTAGCTACTTCTCCGGTAAGCTGGGCAATGCCTACCGGCCCAGCCACTTCGGCGGGTATTGTGCCGACAATCATCCCGATTATTCCGTTCTTAAATAGCACGAAGGTTTCTATGCATTCGCCTACCCCTAGGGGTATTGCCTGCCAGAAGGGCCGGTGCAGGTTGATAACGGTGGGGTGTGAGGTGCTGGCAGTAACACCAAGTATCTCCTGGCCTTCCGGAGGATTCCACAGCGGTGTTAACAGAACCTCCTCTGTGGTTGAATCGCTGTGCTTGACGAGCAGAGTAATCTCTTTACCCAGGTTGAGGTAGATGTAGCGCTGAAAGTTACTGGCATTGCGCACCGGTTCTCCCTCTACCCTGAGTATTACATCCCCGGCTTCAATACCGGCCATAGCGGCTGGCGAGCTCGGGACTACCTCATCCACCACTACCTGCCCGACCAATATGTTATGGGGAACCATGAATGCGATTGAGAACAGGAGAAGAGGCAGCAGGAAGTTCATTAGCGAACCGGCACTGAGAACTAACAGCCGGGTGCCGATGCTCTTACTGGCCAGGCTTCTTGGCTCGCTCGGGTCTTCCTCCCCGGCCATTTTGGTAAATCCCCCGAGGGGTATGGCGTTCAGTGAATACAGGGTCTCGCCTTTCTTTATCGATAAAAGTCGCGGGGGGAAACCGATACCGAATTCCTCTACCTTTACCCCAGATGCTTTAGCAGTAGCGAAGTGGCCGAGCTCGTGGGCAATGATGAGTACTACCAGAATACCAATGAAGGCTACTATTGTAATTAGCATGGATTATCCTCTCGCTGCGAACTGCAAGATCTTTTCTCTCGCCCAGGCATCAGCCTCCATGATTTCCTCCAGGGTAGGCTGATCTGTGCCTTGGTGTTGCTCTAGAGTTTGCTTTATCAGATTGGCAATATCAGTGAATTTAATTCGTTGAGACAGAAAGAGTTCAACGGCTACCTCATCAGCGGCGCAGAGCACTGCCGGATATGTTCCCCCTTTTCTTCCCGCTTCAATAGCCAGCCTAAGGCAGGGGAAAGTATCAAGGTCAGGTTGCTCAAAGGTCAGGCTCCTAATGTGGTTCCAGTCTAGCTTGGGGAGCTGCGGGTTAGTTTGGCGGTCGGGGTAGGACAGAGAGTACTGGATAGGCAGACGCATATCGGGGCAACCCAGCTGGGCTTTGGTTGAACCATCTATGAATTCTACCATGGAGTGGATTATACTCTGGGGATGAATTATGATCTTGATACTATCAAAGGGCATGCCAAATAACCAGTGAGCTTCAATTACTTCAAGCCCCTTGTTCATCAGGGTGGCTGAGTCAATGGTAACCTTGCTTCCCATTTGCCATGAGGGGTGTTTCAGTGCCTGCTTGACGGTAACTTTATCCAGCTGTGCTGGCGAGTAGCCACGGAAAGGTCCCCCTGAGGTGGTTAGGATAATCTGGGCTGGTGGTTGTGTTTCACCCTCAAGACATTGCCATATAGCACTGTGCTCACTATCAATAGGCAAAATTCGGCTGGCGTTTAGCCTTGCCTCATTGGTGATAATCTCACCAGCCATAACCAGTGATTCTTTATTAGCCAGACAAACATTTTTGCCTGCCTTTATTGCAGCTAGTGTGGGCTCCAATCCTGATTTCCCAGAGGTGGCTATAACCACTGTGTCTACCTGGGGGTGGCGGGCGATAGCTTCCAGCGGTAGAAACTCACATCCGGTATTAGACAGGCTAGCCTGTGACTCCTTGTTTTGGCAGTAGACAAATCTTGGCTTGAACTCGCTGATTTGTTTTGTCAGCAAATCGACGTTCTTACCTGCTGCTAGCCCGATTACGCGGAATCTGTGAGGCAGGGAGCGCGTTACTTCTAGTGTTTGCTGTCCTATAGAGCCTGTTGAACCCAGAACAGCTAGTTGCTTTACGGCATTATCCATATTGCATAATAGTATACCACTATACCAGCAAAAACAACGCTGTCTATCCGGTCAAGAAAGCCCCCGTGCCCGGGTATTAATCTGCTTGATTCCTTCACCCCCATATTGCGTTTGAATAGCGACTCAACCAAGTCGCCGAGTTGACCAAAAATACTGACCACTATGCCTAGAAGTATAGCTTGCCAGCAGTTAAGCTGCTGGAGGTAGAGAGGGTTGGGTAGGGTAAAGAGCCTCGGCAGGGTAAAGAACAGGCTGACGAGGATAGCCCCGAAGACCCCGGCTATGGCTCCTTCCCAGGTTTTACCAGGGCTGATGCTTGGGGCGAGGTGGTGCTTGCCCCAGGTTTTACCGATGAAGAAGGCGGCGGTATCTGAGCTGAAGGTGACAAATAAAGCCAGAAATACCAGGGTTGCTCCATCACCCATGCCTCTAAGGGCTACGAAATAGCTCAGCAGCCAGCCTATATACAGGATTCCAGCTATCGTCCATGCCCAGCTGGTAAAGGTTCTTGCTTTCTGCGAGCGCAGGAGTAACCAGATGAGAGGCAGTATTATTGATGAGGTTAACAGTAGTGGCACAAGGAGGTCATAGTCAAAATGGGGACTCAGGATAAATAGCAGGGTCCAGACCAGGCCGAAGTAGGTGAGCGGCATTACCCCTGAAGCTGCCACCAGCTTATAAACCTCGAAGACGGCCAGCAGTCCCCAGATAGCCACCAAGATGGTGAACCAGGGCAGTGGTTTATCAAACCAGATGGCGACAGTAAGGATAGGGATTGCCCATAGAACAGTTATGGCTCTTTTTTTGATCATATTTTGTTACCGCTATTATAGTCCTCCGAAGCGTCTCTGCCTTCGGCTATAGGATAATAGTGCCTCCCTGATATCTTTTTTTGTAAAATCGGGCCACAGAACCTTGGTGAAGTAATACTCGCTGTAAGCTGCCTGCCACATTAGGAAATTACTAATTCGGATTTCACCGCCGGTACGAATAACTAGGTCGACATCTGGCAAACCTGCAGTATAGAGGTGGTTGTTAAGCAGCTCTTCATCTACGTTTTGGGGGGAGACGCCTTCGGCTATAATGCGACGCACGGCATCTAGAATTTCAATGCGTCCTCCATAGTTGAAGGCGAAGCTGAGGGTCATCTCAGTATTATTTTTTGTTGACTCTAGGGCTCTATTTATTGACTGCTGTAGGCCCTTGGGTAGTTCTTCCAGGCGTCCGAGGTGGCGGAGTTTGACTCCCATCTTGTGAAGCTCGGCAGTTTCTTTATCTATAGACTCTTCTAATATATGGAATAAGCCACTAACCTCGTTTTCGGGGCGGCCCCAGTTTTCTGTAGAGAAAGCATAGAGCGTTAAATATTTTATATGGTATTCGTTAAAGTATTCTACTGTGAAGTGGATGTTACTCATCCCGGCTTGGTGTCCGGCAAGCCGGGGTAATCCGCGCTGCTCTGCCCATCTACCATTACCGTCCATAATAATAGCTACATGATTGGGTAAATGAGCAATCTTTTCCATAATCTAGAATCTAGGCTAGATTTCCATAAGATCTGCTTCTTTGTCTCGTCCAATTTGTTCGGCTTCGCTGGTAAAACCTTCGGTAATCTTTTGCAACTGGTCCAGGGCATGCTTATGCTCGTCTTGGGATATGTCCTTGTTTTTTTCGAGGTTCTTTAATTCATCCACAGCTTCACGCCTTAGATTGCGTATGGCTATTCTTCCTTCCTCAACCTTTCTTCGCACTGTCCTAATCAATTCCTGCCGTCGCTCTTCGGTAAGCGGGGGAATATTTAACCGGATTACGTTCCCATCATTAGCCGGGTTCAATCCGAGGTCAGATTTCAGGATAGCCTTCTCGATACTATTTATACACTCTTTATCCCAAGGTTGGATAACAAGGAGCCTGGCTCCGGCAGCAGAGATGCTGGCGATTTGATTAAGCGGCGTGGGGACACCGGTATATTCTGCTCGTATGTTTTCCACTAGGGCAGGTGTGGCACGTCCGGTGCGGATGGTAGTCAGTTCCCTTTTCAGGACGTCAATAGATTTTCGCATCTTTTCTTCTATGTTCCATAGAACTTGGCTGGCCATTTTATCCCTCGCTGGATACTAGAGTACCAATAGGTTCACCATTAACGGCGCGTTCTATACTATGAGGGGCTTGAAGGTCAAATACGATTATAGGCAGCTTGTTTTCTAGACATAGTGAAAGGGCAGTGGCATCCATTATTTTCAGGCGCATGTTTAGTGCTTCAAGGTGGCTGAGTTTATCAAATTTTTTAGCGTTGGGATTTTTGATGGGGTCGGTATTGTAGATGCCATCAACATTATTTTTGGTCATAAGTAGTACCTCGGCCTCAATCTCTATGGCCCGTAGGGCAGCAGCAGTATCGGTGGTCATATATGGGTTGCCGGTGCCTCCGGCAAAGATAACCACCCTTTCTTTCTCCAGATGGCGAATGGCTCGGCGTCTGATATAAGGTTCGGCTACCTGCTCAATACCTATAGCTGACTGGGTTCTGGTAATCACGCCCTCTCTTTCCAACGCATCCTGGAGAGCTAGGGCATTTATCACTGTGGCTAACATCCCGGCATAGTCGGCAGTAACTCTATCCATTCCCTTCTGCTCAGCCTCAGTCCCTCGCCAGATGTTACCGCCCCCGACCACAATAGCCACACTTATCCCCAGTTCCATAACCTGTTTAATTTGCAGGGCAATCCCAGCTAGGGTGGAGGCACTGATACCATACGTGGCTTCGCCGCTGAAAGCTTCCCCGCTGAGCTTGAGCAGAATACGCTTATATTTGGTAGCAGCCATTTTCTTGATACCTAACTGCCAAGTTCAAATCTGGCAAATCTGCTTACCTTGATGTTCTCCCCTACCTTGGCAATAGTTTCGGTGATAATATCTTGAATGGTTTTAGTGGGATCTTTGATATCGGCCTGGAGAAGCAGACAATCTGTTTTGGGTTCTATATCAGCTCCAACTGGGATTTCTTCCTCTGAGATAAATTGGGGAGGGATAGCTGTTACTTGCATTGCTAGGTGGTGAGCTAGCTCCTTGAATTCATCGGTATGGGCTACGAAATCGGTTTCACAGTTTACCTCAACCATGGCTCCAACGCGCCCGCCGGTGTGAATATAGGCTTCGATTATTCCCTGCTTCGTGGAGCGGTTTGCTTTTTTCCCCACCCGGATGAGCTCTTTCTGCTTTAAAATCTGCAGCGCCTTTTCAGAGTTCCCTTCTGCTTCAAGAAGGGCATTTCTACAGTCTATGACGCCAGCTCCAGACTGGCTCCTTAATTCCTTTATGCTAGCTGCTGGGATCTTCAATCTTTACACCTCTGTTTTGTTCATCATCGGAAGTAGAATTAACGGTTTCGGTAGTTTGAGTCTCTGTACCCTCAGCTTCTTCTGGGCTCTTCTCCTCCGCTGGAATTGCTGCCTCGCCGGCCTTACCTTCAATGACTGCATCGGCAATTTTACTACACATTAATTTGATGGCTCTGATGGCATCATCATTACCCGGAACCGGGTAGTCTATATCATCAGGGTTGCAGTTGGTATCTACTATAGCTACAATTGGTATTCCTACCCGTTTGGCTTCGGCTAGAGCGACCTTCTCTTTGGTGGGGTCAATGATAAAGATAGCTGCCGGGAGGCTGGTCATCTCCTTGAAACCGCCCATAAATCGATTGAGGCGGAGAATCTCTTCTCCAAGCTTCAGGGCCTCTTTTTTGGGCAGGCGGTTAAAGTCACCCCTGTCTTGCTGGTCTTCCAGGCGGACTAGGTAGTCTATGCGGGCTTGGATAGTGGCAAAATTAGTTAAGACTCCACCTATCCAGCGCTGATTGACATAATACATACCGCAGCGTTTGGCCTCTTCTTCTATAGTTTCCTGAGCCTGCTTTTTGGTGCCAACGAAGAGAATACTGCCACCTTCAGCTACCACTTGTCGAACGAAGTTACACGCTCTTTCCAGCATACTGGCTGTTTGTTCCAGGTCAATGATATGAATACCATTCCGCTTGGTGAAGATGTAGCTCTTCATACGGGGGTGCCAGCGGGCAGTCTGATGCCCAAAGTGAGCCCCGGCTTCCAAGAGTTCCTTAATAGTAGCTGTATCCGGCAAATTTATCCCCCTTGCTAGTTATAAGCAGTAGCCTAAAGTACTTTATCAATTTTTTATGTATAGGTAGCAAACCTTTTAAGAGTATATCTTATGTTGGGGGTAAAATCAAGCCAGGGGGAGTGATTACTCTTCTTGGGTAGGTTTGGCGAAGCTTATCCTGGCGAGAATTGACAGAACTTTATCGCAGGGCTATGATAGCTTTTGGAAGGGGGTAAGGAATAGGGGATGCAGATTAGAAAAACCTACAGGGATGTGAAGCCCGAGCTGCTTTACGATGAGGTAAGGGACTTTATCCTGAAGCAAGGTGCGATTGTAAGTGAAGCCAAGCTGGAGACATACTCCCTGCCCAGTGATTCGTCATCGTTCATTTCTCGCGGCACGCTGACCTTCAAGATTTACAGCCAGCCAGATAAGACTGAGAAGGTATGCCTCGTAGCCCATATTGTAGGTTCAGCCAGTGGTGAAACTAAGGTCATGCTTGATATAGATGAAAAACTCTTCTCTCAGGAGAGGAGTGCTGCCTTGCAAGATGACATGGACTTCATTTTTGGTTCATATGAGACAGGACATTCCTGATCTCCCCTAGCTGGGACTGTTGAATCTATAGCCTCCTCCATACTCGGTGAGGATTATTTCAGGGAGAGGTTTGTCTCTCAATTTATTCCTGAGCCTGCGGACATACGTTCGTAGGCGGTCAGAGTTGACATACTCCTGTTTCCATACTGCTTGTGAAATCTGTCTGCAGCTTAGAGTGTTTTCAGCGTTGTTCATCAAGACGTAGAGCAGCTTGGATTCAGTTGGTGTCAACCTTATTATTTGGTCTCTGAGGAGGGCTTCATTAGTGGCTAGATTCAGGGTTAATTTGCCGCGGACGATGGAGGGCTGATCTCCACCGGTCTCGGGGGTATGAGTCCGGCGAAGCACGGCGTTTACCCTGGCAACGAGGTCCCTGGGCCTGAAGGGCTTGACTATATAGTCATCAGCACCCATTTCTAATCCTCTAGCTTGGTCCTCGTCCTTGCCCCTTACAGTAACGATGATGGTGGGCACATTTGAAAATGAACGAATCTGCTTGAGAACCTCGAAGCCACCAATGTCGGGAAGATTGATATCCAGTATGACAAGGTCAAATGATTCGGATTCTACCATTTCAATCCCTCTAGCTCCCTCAGTAGAAATGGAGAGGGTAGCCTCAGGCCATCGCAGTTGGAGGCAGAGGGAAACGGCTTCCACTACCTCGGCACTATCCTCAATAATCAATACTCTCAACCTTATCTCCTATCTTGTGGGAGCAGGGAAAGAATTACCTAATCCTCTTCGCTCTTTATTAGAGGTAGGTAAGGAGAAAATGAAGGTATTACCCTTCCCCGGTTCGCTCTCAACCCAAATTTTCCCCTGGTGTAATTCCACCAGCCTCTTAGAGATGGCAAGCCCAAGCCCTAAGCCTGGGATACGTTGTTGCTCATCAATATTCCCGCCGCGGTAGTAGAGATCAAATAGCTTATCTTTCTCTTCATCAGTGATGGCTGAGGCTGAATCCTTCACTTCCACTACTATTCTATCACCTGTTTCTTTTGCCTGTAGCGTTATTATGCTACCGGTAGGGGAAAACTTGTTAGCATTCGACAGCAGGTTAAGCAGTACCTGCTCTATTTTATCTCTGTCTGCTGTCACCTGTGGTAAGGGGTCTATTATTTCTATTTTCAATGATTGCTTCTTATTTTTGAAGAGAGGAGTAAGCTGAAATATTACCTCCTCAATTATCGCCCCAATTTCTAGAGGTTCTAGGTTAGGCTCCAGGCTTCCCAATTGTATCTTGGCGAGGTCTAACAGTTCTGTAACTCTCTTATCCATTAACCAGGCACTGCGACTGATGTTGTGGGTTAGCCTCTGTCTCCGATTGGGAGCGATCGATGATAGCTCCGTGTCAAGTAGCTCAGAAGAGGAGATAATGGCAGTAAGAGGTGTCTTGAGCTCGTGGGCGACCTTATGTAAGAACTCTGTTTTCTGTTCGTCCTGCCGTTGTAACTCTTGACGCATACTCTTCTCCTGGACATAGAGCTGGGCATTTTCTAACTCGACTGCCATTCGACTGATTACGGTTAGAGCTAGCCGTTCGTCTTCTTTGGAATAGGGCTGCTCAGAGAGCTTTTCACCCATGGTAAGTACCCCGACGAGTTCATCTGCCTTGGTTAGAATAGGAATGATTAGTTCCGGCTTAATTTTATTTAGCTCTTCTCTATCGCTCTCGGTTAGAGCTTGCAACTGAGGAATAATATCCATATCCCGGTAATAAAGCAAGCCCTTACGGGACTGTAGCCATAATAAGAGGGGGTTATGACCTTTCAGGATGAGTTTGGCATTGTTTTCGCCAGTGTGAGATGCTACGGTGAAATCACCGGATTCAGAGAGCAGCAGCAGGTAAACATTGGAGGTTTGCAGGGCTCGGCTGATCAGTTTGACCAGAGAGGAGCTTATCTGCTCGAGATTACTTATGTCGTGGGCTTCACGGCTAAAACGCTCTAATTCCATAAGGAAATCATACTGTTGCCGGTAAAACCACCTATCAATAAAGCGTTGTCCTCCTCGCCATAGTATCAGCAGGATGAGGGCTAGCAGAAGAAGGAGTATGGAGTGAATCCAGAGAGGGGTGTTACCTACCCCGAAAAAGTGATTGGCTACCAGGAGGATGCTGACATAGGGGGCAGCCACCACAGCACTCGTCAGGAGGTAGGCCGCCCCTTTCCGGAATACAATGTAAATATCCAAGAGGTGGTATCTCAGAATGGCAATAGCAGTCAGGGTGCAGAATACTAGGTTGCCAATACTGCCTCCTCCAGGGGCGATAGGAACTCCAAATATGGAGACGATGTCGAAAAGTGCCCCGATAATCATGGCACTTATGCCGATGGCAATATACAGATAGCGGTTTCTTTCCTCGTATATTCGAGATGCCTTATACCCTTTCACCAAGTTGACTATTGCCAGGAGAATAAAGAGATAAGAGCCCGAGACGGTGATGGGGAAAAGCGGCCCGGGAACGGGAACATGGCCGTACATATCTGTGTCCATACCGCTTACAACCAGGCCGGTGGAGGTAATAAATGCAAACGTCACTAGAAATAGGTAGATGGCTGGGGTGACCCACCGGTATGGTTTAACGCGGCTGAAGTCAAAGCTGAAGTGGTAGAAAAAGCCGGATAGTGTGCAGGTTGCTACTAATAGCACCTTCTCCCAGACTAGGGCATAGGCTAGGTCAGGGCTATTCCGCATACTAAATACAGCAAAGCCGTAGACAGCCATGAAGATAAGAAACCCTAGCCCCGTCCGGTGGACTTGGCTCCGGCGGGCGCCCTTAAACAACAGGCAGGCTAGGCAGGAGGAGACGATGCCCCCAACCAATGGCAGAGTGAGGTACAGGCTCATCACACCTCCTTGCTTAGTTGTATGAGCTTATTAATGACCTCATCGGAAGCATTCATATGGGATGGCTTTAGCTGAGCCATCATAGCTTTTTCCTGAGCCTTTGTTGCTAGGTAGCGTTGGAAGGTTCCTTTGGGGAGGGCCTTTACCCTAATGGGGTTGACCTTCAGATTGGTAGCCATCTCATGGTAGTAGGGTTCAATAGCCTCAAGTTCCTTATGCAGGCGGTGCCTGAATTGTTCCGAGTTGACCTCTTGCTTGGGTTCGATGTATAGGCGTATAACAGGCTCTTCTTTGTCAACTTCCTTGCGCATAGCCCAGTCTTCGAAGTCAATTCCGGTGTTGACAATAGCCTGCCAGACTATTTTCTCATCTAGCCGGGCGATGCCGTGAACATCAATAACATTGTTGGAACGACCGGCAAAGGTCATCTGGGGCAGGGTTATTCCCGTCTCCTTATCCCCGATGGAGTCAAACCTAACCAGGTCTCCTATCCTATATCTCAGGAAGGGCATACCATGGAAGCTGGTAAGAACCAGCTCATATAGCTTGCCTGCCTCTACCTCATCAAAGAGCACCGTGGCTGGCTGGTATTCTTTATCTGCTCTGCTTTTAAGCCATTCTTCCTCCGGGATAAACTCCAAGAAGACCAGGTCCGGGCAAAAGATCATTCCTTTTTTGTTCCAGGACTGTATAGCGGCTATCCCGCCCTCGCTGAAGACGTAGAATTCATATGGTGTTTGCCCCCAATAATGGATTATCTTGTCCCTATAGATAGAGGTATCTGTTCCCCAGCAAAGAATCCCTTTTATTTGCCACAGGTCCTTGGGTAGCATCGGTCTTCTCTGCATTTTGCTGTGCAGTATAGCTTTAGAAAAGCGGAAGAGAACTGCTGGGTGGAGCATAGAGAACGAGAACTTGGTTTTGCTGCCGCGCTGACTGAAACCTTCTCCCATCCTGACCAAAACGGCGCTGGTAGAACAGACGAAATCTGTCCCATCTCGCATCGCCATCTTAAAGCTCTTTCCAATCTTCTCTGGAAATGTCATGCCATCTGCTTCGGACATAGGTGGCATGGTTCGCAGGGTGAAGTAGTCAGACAGGTCATAGATGCCTTCTGCCGAGCCATAGGGTCTCGGCGGTGCGTGAACGACCATACGAGCCCCCGGGTGAAGACGAACATCTCCCTTACTCCTGGCAGCACACAGAATCATGAAAGCTAGACTGTTCCTCCTCCAGCCTAGTTCAGCAGCCCGGTCACTCATTGGCACCCACTTGGGGTTGCCACCTGTCCCTGAGGTGTGGATCCAGCAATAGGGCTTTATGGCTAGAGCATCCTCGTCCTTATCGGAGAGATAGGGGGTATAATCTTCATAGGTGGTTAGGGGAATAACCTGGCGGAATTTTTCAACAGTCTTCGGCTTCTGCCCGTTCATGATTTTCTTTCCCAGCGTGCTATCTGCTATCAATGCAATCTGCTCCAGGAGCAGGTAGCGCTGGATTTCCATAAACTCCTTCATTGAAATGTCCAGAAAACCACAGTATCTCTGCCATATTTTGTTCATGTCCTCGGTTTCGAAGAATTTGTCTTCTCTGAGCATTGATAGTCTCCGTCGCTTAATTATTTAGTGATTGCATGTCCAGGCATCAAGAGACAGGGGGTGGGGGGCAACCTTCACCGGCAGCCCCAGGGCTACTCTCACCATAGCCGTTACCACCAGGGAGGCACTGATTGAAGCGGCCACACCAAGCTGGGGTATGGGGCGTGTTCTTCCGGTAATGTCCCTCACCATATCTGGAAATTGCTCCACATAACTGTTAAGTGGAGGGAGAACGGGTATAAGCTTCTCTATCAGGCAATAGAACAACGTCTCTTCAGTAGCATCTCCGTCTATCATCTCCTCCAGTGTTACTGAATCTGGCGAGAAAGCCAGAGCCATGCCGCCAAAGCCAATGTTAAACGGGAAGAGAACTATCTTGTTCTGGCAACAGGCTACCCGGTTAATGGCAAAGGTGACTGGGCCCGGGTCTACCATGTTCACAATGAGGTCTGCTCTGGTTACCAGACCGGTGGACTCTTCCTCGGTGATAAAGTTTGGTAATACCTCTATCTCGGCTTCAGGGTTTATCTCCCGAACCAGCCCTGCAGTTACTTCTGCTTTGTTCTTACCTATATGCTCGATGCGGAAGGCCTGACGGTTAAGATTGCTTGTTTCCACACTGTCCCCGTCAGCCAGAATAAACCTGGTAAACCCCGTCCTGACAGCTAGAGTGGCTATGTTACTGCCTAGACCGCAACCTGCCAGCAGAACCTTGGCTTCTTTTATCCTCTCCTGGTCTCGGGCAGCCAGGAACCCCCAGTTTCTATCGGTCAGTTCCGCATAACTATAATCACTCATCTTTGCTTCGTCGTGACACTCTGCACCTCCGAGTATTCACTGATTTATACGACACCGATGCGAGGCACTCTTTTCCTCCGAATTAGTAGCTTCATGGTTTGCTTGCTACAGATTACAACAGAAATATTCCGTTGTGTCAATACTTTCACAATATGATAAATTACTCACAAAGTCATGTCTTTGGCTCTTAACCGCTTAGGGCAGGGCTCAGGCGATTTGGCAGGTTAATAAGGTGGTGTAGCTATTTGATATTTCCTGAGGCCTGTATTACTATGATTATGGGTTGACGATGAAAATCAATATAATCAGGCCTGCATCAATCCTAGCTATTTTATCAGTTTTTATTTTCCTTTCGGTTTCTTGTAGTAACCGTCTACCAACCTCGTCCACTGAAGGAGGTCTGCCTGCTGGTGTTATCACACCTAGCCAGATAGATTCATCCCTAGTTGACCATGGAGTGAGGGTACAGGGTGAGGTTCTCGATCTGATAGAAAACCCCGGTGGTCATGGTGGCGTCTATATTAAACTGGGAGACAGCGAAGGCGAAGTGGGTTTCCGTATCGAACAGGCCGACTGGGATGCTTATACCGCTGAGGAGAAAGCAGAATACCATCGGGGGAATACGGTAACGGCTGAGGGTTTGCTAGTCATCTCCGGGCAAGAGTTGGTTATTGTTTTTGGGGCATCATCCGCAGCAACCACTGTCGACCAGCCATCCGCAGCAAATTATGTTTTTACAGTAACAGTGCCGGAAAATACTGTTCTGTCCGATGCCGTTGGATTGGAGATATTTGACGAGAACGGGAACTTTATACGTCGGCTGGAGATGGAGCAGGTGGGTGCGTATACCTGGCATGCGTCTGTTCAATCGGGTGCTGAGACTCTGGGTTGCCGCTATAACCGTGACCATTGGGATTTTGTCGCCGCCGAGGAATTTACGCCTGACTCTGAAGATACCCTGAGATGGGCCTATAATCTGACTCCGGGCCAGGAAATAAATGATACGGTAGCCAAATGGCGGTGGTGTCCTGAGCCAGGTTATGAAATGCCAGCGGTGCAAACCAGAGCTGCGACCGCCGAGATTGTTCCACGGATTAACGGCGAGAAAATGCAGTGCGGTTTTGGCTTCGTTGATTTCTGGTGGACTCCTTTCCCGGAACTCTACCACGGGACCAATCTGGCTATGAGAGAGGCTAATGCGGGTTGGATAAAGCTGATGCCGCCGGTGTTTTTTTCACAGGTAGAGCCGCTACCCGTGATGACTTGGAAATCCAGTGAGAGTGAGCTCAATAACCCTGGCTATCCTGCGGGTGAACTGGAAAATCACATTCTCCAGGCACAAGAAGACGGACTGAATATTTTACTCGTTCCACAATGTGGGAGTTTAAATGCTGAGGGTCAGATTTTTGATGGTGACAAACAGTATTCCGATGAGTGGTGGGAAGCCTATTTTGATGAAATGATGCAGTATGGCACCTATTTCGCCGAGCTGGCTGAGAAATGTGGTATCAAGTATATGGCAATGCAGGATGATAATACCTGGAATTTCACACTTGCCCCGGCGGATATAGAAGAAAGATACTCGGAATATATCGACAACATAAGGAGCTATTACAGCGGCAATTTGGGAATGGTCTGTGGGCTGGCATCATTCCGCGAACCGGATAACGTCTATTTCACAGGATATGACCCGGGGCAGTTTGATTTCTTTGCCGTGGGCGGGCCGGTCACCATTGCCGGCAGCAGGAGTTCGAGCGTCGAGGAGATGGAGGCGAACTTCCAGGGAATGGTTGATGGAGCCCTGAATACTTTGTACGAGACTTACCATAAGCCTATTATCATGTACTCATTTGGCATACCCAGCTGCGACGGCGGGGCCAGCGGTGACTTTGTTTTCGATGACGACCTGATGCAGCAGTGGTCCGTATATAACGATACCTATAATATCGACCTGGCCGAACAGGCATCAGCCTTTGAAGCGGTTATGCGGGTGGTTGCCAGAACGCCGTATATAATCGGATTCCACACTTTTAACACCCACTGGCCGACTCCGTTTCCAATGAGTGTAAACTTCGATGCGTGGGGCAAACCAGCAGTTGACCAGGTACTTTCCGAGTGGTACCAGCGCTTTACGGCTGAGGGCAAATAGCAGCTACTTTCCAATATCCACTAATTTGGCTTCAAATTCTGGCGTCCCTGGAGGGATTCGAACCCACGACCCGCTGCTTAGAAGGCAGCCGCTCTATCCACTGAGCTACAGGGACGAATGAATCACACGTAAATTCTACGACAAAACATACGGCAAGACAAGTCGCAGGCTGTGGAATTAACATAACTATTGACACCCATACTATGTGGGGATAGAATCACGATAGAAATCAAAGGCAGGCGAGGGGGGACTAAGGGGATGAGTTGGAGAAGATGACGGAATACATACCATTTTCAGAACGCTACGGATACAGACCTGATAAAAAAGGGCTAATTGAGCAAGAGGTGACAAAAACCGCTCGAATAGGTATGTGCTACATAATTGAAGACCAATTAGATTACGCAAATTCACATGACTTATATTCCTATATTTGCAAATTCCTGAGGGTACACCCTGGCGTAGCTAGTGTAAAATTGAAAATGGCTAGAATCTTAGATACTACAAATCCTGAAAAAAGGGTAATATCAGACATCATTATGGAGTGTGATTGGGTCGCTTTTTATGACCTGTGCGAATTGTTTTATGCATTCATGAACCGTGGATATGAAGAGGAATTTGCTCTTCAAGTTAATAAGCTTTTTAAGGAAGAACGGCTTAGCTACCAAATGTCAAGTGGGAAAATAGAAAAGCTTGGAAACCCCATTACAGTTGCCAAAATAAAGGAAGCAAGAATTTTACTTAAAGAGCCTGAATTTAAGGGCGCTGATGAACAGTTTGAAAAAGCGATTAGAGCACTTAACGTCCGCCCAAATCCTGATATAGAGAACTGCATCAAAGATGCCGTAGGAGCAATTGAATCTGTGGGAAGAATCCTAACTGGCGATGAAAAGGCTTTACTTGATGGTATTATCAAGGGTGCAGTTAAAAATGGGATAATACCCCAGCCGCTAGACCAGACTTTTATCAAGCTATACGCTTACCGTGGCAATGAACCGGGAGTAGCACATGGTGCAGTAGGTGAATCAAAAGCAACAATTTATGAAGCAGAGTTAGTATTAGCAATGTCTGCTGCCATGATTATTTACTTAGTTGAAAAGAGGAGCTTGCTTCACCAATAAATATTCTGAGGATTAAATCATCAATTCAGATTAATCATACAATAGAAACTGATAAACCTCCTACAGGCAAAAATAAATAAGGGAGAACGCTGACCACAACGCTCTCCTCTTAAAATTCACGAACCAAGCCGAATCTGCCTACATATTCAGGTTCTCCACATACCGAAGGCAGCCAGGCAGCCAAGTACAACACCGGCAATTACAGCCCCAACCCAGCCGAGTAGACACAGGCAGGTAACGATTGCACCGGCAATGAGCACCCCGGCACAGATGGACAAAAAGGCGTGTTTGAATTTTAGCCCGAAGAGAACAGCTGCCAGTGAACCTGTCCAGGCACCGGTTACCGGCAGGGGAATGGCGACAAAGAGCATCAGCCCTATTCTCTCATAATTCTCAATAATTCCTCCTCGCCGTCTGGCATGCTCAAAGAGCCACCGGAAAAACCTGTCGAAGAAGCTGATTTTGCTCAGGTATTTAGAGACAGACTCGAGGAATAACAGGATGAAGGGCACGGGCAGGAGGTTGCCGATGATAGCCAGCAGAAGGGCGTAATACCACGGGAAGTGAAACAGGTTTATAGCTACCGGTAGCGCCCCCCGGAGCTCGGATATGGGCAGGGCAGAGATGGCAAGCACTACTAGCTCTCTGGAAAAACCTAAACCTAGAAGTTCGTCAGGGGACACTTTTCTCCTTGTTGCCTGTTCCGGCTAAGCTGGCAGTAGAACCCGGCTTCACAGATTCTATCTCCAGCAGTGTAGCAAACGGGGGGTCTATCTGCAAGCCTTCGGCACAGGGTATCTGCTTGACAATAGCTTGCTGGCATTGCTAGTATGAATGTGCTTCTTGTATTTGGTTGTTGAGCAGGCTAGTAATGCCAGGATTATTAGACAAAATAGATAGCCCCGCAGATTTAAAAAAGCTAACACGGCAAGAACTCAAGCAACTGGCTTCAGAGATTAGAGAAGAGCTGGTGAGGGTTATTTCTACCAACGGGGGACATCTGGCTTCCAATCTGGGTGTGGTCGAGCTTACCCTGGCTTTGCATAGGGTATTTGACAGCCCGCGGGATAAGATTGTATGGGATGTGGGGCATCAGGCCTACACCCATAAACTGCTCACCGGCAGGCGATGCCGCTTCAGCTCTCTCCGCCAGTATGGGGGACTATCCGGTTTTACCAGTCGCAGCGAGAGTGAGCATGACCCGTTCGGTGCCGGCCATGCCAGCACCTCAATCTCGGCCGCCCTCGGTATGGCTATTGCCCGTGACCTTTCTGATTCTGACTACAATGTCGTTGCTGTTATCGGCGATGGGGCAATAACCGGAGGGATGGCTCTGGAGGCTCTGAACCAGGCAGGGCACTTGGGCTCGAGATTTATCGTGATTTTGAATGATAATGGAATGTCAATTTCGCCTACGGTTGGTGCCTTGGCTAAACTGCTGGCCAGGGTGCGCCTCGACCAGCGCTACCACCAGGCAAGGGAGCGGGGCGGACGATTGCTCCAGAATCTACCGCTGGGTAAGAGGCTGTGGCAGGTGAGCCAGCGGGTTGAAAGCGGAGTCAAGAGTCTGGTTATGCCGACGACATTCTGGGAAGAGCTCGGTTTTACCTACATTGGCCCGATTGATGGACACAGTATTTCCGAGCTTGAGACAGCCTTCGCTCAGGCACGGGATTACCGCTCAGGGCCAACCCTTGTTCATGTAATTACTACCAAGGGCAAGGGCTATCTCCCGGCCGAAGGCGATGCTGTTTACTTTCATGGTGTGCCACCCAAAAGAACAAGCAGTCGGACAATACCGACCTACAGCGAGGTATTTGCCCAGACGGTGCTTCGCCTGACCCATGAGAACCCCAGACTGGTGACGATTACTCCGGCTATGCCCGAGGGGAATTACCTGAGCATTGTTGAGGCTGAGTTCCCGCAGCGCGTGTTTGATGTTGGAATCTGCGAACAGCACGCTGTTACTCTTGCTGCTGGATTGGCTACTCAGAATTTCACGCCCATTGTAGCTATATACTCTACCTTCTTGCAGCGCTCCTTTGACCAGGTTATACATGATGTCTGCCTTCAGGATTTGCCGGTTGTTTTTGCTATTGACCGCAGCGGCATTGTTGGCGAAGATGGCCAGACCCATCAGGGAACTTTTGATATATCCTATCTGACATTGATTCCTAATCTGGTCGTAGCTGCCCCCAAAGACGAAAACGAGCTTCAGCACTTACTCTACACTTCAGTGAGCTTTGGCCATCCTATGGCGGTGCGATACCCGCGCAGTGCTGGATTGGGGGTAGAGCTGGATACGAAGTTGCACCTGATACCTGTAGGCAAAGGAGAAATAGTAAGAGAGGGAAAAGACGCCGCTATACTGGCTATAGGGGCTATGGTGGCTCCTGCCCTTGAGGCTGCTCAGGAGCTGGCCTCTCATAACGATATTGACTGCACCGTGGTTAACGCCCGTTTTGCTAAACCGCTGGATGCCGAACTCATAGTAGACTTGGCCGGTCGGGTTAAGCACATTCTCACGGTTGAGGAGAATACTCTTAGCGGTGGTTTTGGCAGTAGCGTGGCTAATCTACTCCATAAATCAGGTGTGCATGATGTTCATGTGGAAAGTATCGGACTACCTGACAAATTTATAGAGCAGGGAGCTCAGTCCAGACTGCGCTCCAAGTATGGTCTTGATGCTAAGGGGATATTACAAAGGCTCTTAACCCTATTCCCCGACCTTGATACCAGTTCTTTGCCAAGGGACAGAGATGAAGCGAAGGCTACCACAATTTGAGTGGCTTGGCTGTTTATCAAGGGAGTTTTGTGAGGTGGGAGCTATTGATACAGGCGTCGCCGGTTTTAATTTCAATGTCTAAAGGAAATAATGGATAAGCTGACGCTCAGGGATATCGGAGTTAGTGGTAAAAGGGTTCTGGTCAGGGTGGACTTCAATGTTCCTTTGGACAAAGAGACGGGTGAGATAACCGATGATAACCGTATCCGGGCTACCCTGCCCACCATCAAGTACCTTATTGACCGGGGGGCAAGGGTTATCCTGATCTCTCATCTGGGGCGACCAAAGGGGAAGGTGGTTGATGAATTACGGATGGCTGTGGTTGCCCAGCGCCTTTCACAAATTCTGGGGCAGCAGGTGGGAGTTGCCATCAACTGTATTGGCCCCGGAGTTGAGAAATCGGTAGAGAACCTTAGGAGCGGCGATGCCCTACTTCTGGAAAACCTCCGTTTTCATTCTGATGAGGAAACGGGCAGTCCCTCTTTTGCTCAAGCCCTGTCCCGGTTGGGAGATATATTCGTTAATGATGCCTTCGGCACTTCTCACCGGGCTCATGCCTCAATAGCCGGTATCGCTAATTATCTTCCGGCGGTAGCTGGCTTGTTACTGGAGAAGGAGATTAATGCCTTGGGTTCCATCTTGGAGAGCCCTGTTCACCCCTTCGTCTCACTTCTTGGTGGAGCAAAGGTCAGTGATAAGGTTGGTATGCTGGAGAATATTATGGACAAGGTAGATTCTCTGCTAATTGGTGGTGGCATGGCAGCTACCTTTCTTAAGGCCAAATCCTACGAGGTAGGTCTGTCCTTAGTAGAGGAGGACAAGCTTGATTTGGCTGTCAGGTTGATAAAAGATGCTGAGGGGAATGGGGTTCATCTGCTGTTGCCGGTTGATGTTGTTGTTACCGATGAGATTAGTGTTGATGCCAAGGCTGAGGTGGTATCTATAGAGAATATACCAAAAGATAAGCGGATTGTAGACATAGGGCGGCAAACCGTTGGAAACTTCAGCAATGCATTACGGGGTTGCAAGACGGTTTTCTGGAATGGCCCGATGGGTATATATGAGATACCTCAATTCGCTGAGGGAACGAAAAATATAGCTAGGCTCCTGGCTAACCTTGAAGCTACTACTGTTATAGGGGGGGGGTCTACCGCCGAGATTGTAATTGATATGGGTTTGGCTGATAAGATGTCCTTTGTCTCTACCGGCGGTGGTGCCTCGCTTAGATTTCTGGGTGGTGAGAAGCTGCCTGGTGTGGAAGCATTGCTGGATAAGGGGGCTGAGCCTAATGAATATTAGCCTTGAGTTAATAAAGGAAATTGCCAGGCCTTCACCTTCCAGGATTGTGCTGGTGGTCCTTGATGGACTGGGTGGTTTGCCTGCCCCAGAGACGGGTAAGACGGAACTGGAAGCAGCTGACACGCCAAACCTAGATGGGTTGGCGACTAAGGGCATATGTGGGCTTGCTGATATAGTAAGCCCGGGGATAACCCCCGGCAGTGCCCCCGGGCACCTAGCTCTATTTGGATATAGCCCCCTTGATTTTAGCATCGGGCGTGGTGTGCTGGAGGCAATCGGGGTGGATTTTAAGCTCCAGCCAGAGGATGTGGTGGCTCGAGGGAACTTCTGTACTATGGATGAGGCTGGCTTGATTACCGATCGCAGGGCAGGTCGTATTTCTACTGATGAGTGCACTGAATTATGCCGGTTGTTCGATGGGCTGGCTATAGGAGATGTGAAGGTCTTTGTTCATCCGGTGAGGGAACACCGTTTCATAGCAGTATTTCGCGGACAGGGTCTTGCCCCCAGCATCAGTGATTCTGACCCGCAGCAGCTGGGGGTAACCCCAAAGTCCGTTACTGCTCTGAGCCCGGAAGCCGGCAGGATGGCTGATATCGCCAACCAGTTTGCAGCTCAGGCAAAGGTGGTATTGGCTGAGCATTTCCCGGCTAATATGGTTCTACTCCGTGGCTTCTCCAGTCTACCGCATATCCCTGCCATGAGCGAAATTTATAAATTGAAGCCGGCAGCTATTGCTACCTACCCTATGTATCGGGGGCTGGCCAAGCTGGTTGGTATGGATATTCTGGAGGCGGGAGCCACCATTGAGGAAGAAATTGCCACACTGAAGCAGAATTATGCTGACTATGACTTCTTCTTCCTACATATAAAAGGGACTGACAGCGCCGGAGAGGACGGCAACTTTGAGCTCAAGGTCAGAATTATAGAACAGTTTGATAGGGCTCTATCCGGGCTAGTAAGCATGAAACCCGATGTCATTGTGGTTACGGGAGACCACTCAACCCCGGCCTTGCTTAAAGGGCATAGCTGGCACCCGGTTCCTGTCCTTTTGTGTTCCGAATGGTGTCGTCCTGATGGGGTAAGCGAGTTCTCCGAGCTAGCCTGCATCTCCGGGGGGCTAGGGCGATTCCCTGCCACACAAATCATGCCTCTGGCAATGGCTAATGCCCTGAAGCTCAATAAATTTGGTGCTTGAGAGGCAAGTAGAATAGATGGACGCAATCCGGACCTTCAATCTCACCAAGCACTTCAACAGCTTGGTAGCAGTATATGGCATTGATCTTAAGATTAAACAGGGAGAGTTGTTTTCCCTGTTAGGGCCTAACGGGGCTGGGAAGACGACTACCATAAATATGCTGTGTTGCCTCCTGAAGCCTACCGAAGGCACGGCACAAATAATGGGGTATGACATTATTAAGGAGTCTCTCAGTGTTAAGGAGACCATCGGGGTCTCACCGCAGGAGACCGCTATTTCCGGACATCTTAACTCATGGGAGAATCTGGCTTTGATAGGTAAAATTCATGGTATGAGCTCCAATGAGGTAAGGAGATACTCAGGTGAGCTGATGGGGGTTATGGGTTTAGTAGATAGGGGGAAGGACAGGGTGAGCAAATTCTCCGGGGGGATGAAGCGGAGGCTGAGTGTGGCAATGGCGATGGTGCATAATCCCTCAGTTTTATTTCTGGATGAGCCTACCCTGGGGCTTGACCCACAGGCAAGAAGAGCAGTGTGGGAGTATATTGCTCGGCTAAAGGGAAAGAAGACCATCCTGCTCACTACCCATTATATGGATGAGGCCGATTTCCTCTCCGATAGGGTAGCGATTATTGATGAAGGTAGAATCGCAGCTGAGGGCACCCCGAGACAGCTTAAGGCTGACTCTATCAGGGCACGCACTCTGCTTGTCTCGGCAGAAAACATCACAGCTGAGATTATGCATGAATTGGGAAACAGATACTCTCAGGTAAAAGAGGTTGGGGGAAAGCTTAGAATATCTGATGGAAACCTTGATTTCAGAGAGCTTACCAGTTATCTACATTCCAGGGGTATTACCATTCACTCCGCAGCCCTGGAGGAGCCGACACTGGAGGAGGTCTTTATCCAGCTCACCGGAAAGGAGCTCAGGGATTGAGATTCTGGGAGCTCTGTCTGAGGAATCTGAAGGAAACCTATAGAGACCCGCTGGCGCTGGGTTTCCTTTTAGCCTTCCCACTGGTATTTATGGTGCTTATGGGGCTGGTAATAGGGGATGATACTGATGCTAACTACTCTGTAGGCGTAATAGATAACGACCATACTCAGATGTCACAGACCTTCGTTGGTGAGGTGCTTTCAGAGATACCGGCATTGGAGGTTCCTGCCTACGATGATACTGCCGAGGCTATGAAAGACCTAAAGTT
>DAOUMH010000063.1:0-34583 GCA_034411815.1 Dehalococcoidales bacterium
AAATGGCAAACGCCATAATTGCCAAGTTGAGCTAAGGGACATCCTCGGAGGCAGGTAGTTAGTCCAGCGGCGTTAGCGTAAGCAGTTCCCGGGCGATATCCGGATACTTGGCGATAAAACGCAGCTCATCACCAACAAGTGGCTTCTGAGCCAGCACATTCGCATACCTTACCAACTCCAGGACTTCCTCAGCCTCTTCCTTCGTTTCAAGACTTATTTCCATTTTCCCCATGAGATGCCTGAAGCCGGATATCCCGCTGTACTCACCGGAGCATATCTCCCTGCCGGTTTCAACTGTCTCCGGTTCCCCTCTACCCAGTTCTTTAAAATTATATAGCTCGTAGTTCTGCGGGTCTTTTAACACTCCATCAGCATGGATACCAGAGGCATGAGCGAAGGCATTAGCCCCAACCCCAGGCTGATTTATCGGGATGGGAACATTAAAAGCATAGCTGGCATATTTACAAATCTGCCAAGCCATCGATAGGCGAACCGGCATACCAAACCTGTATTTCTTGGCTAACCCCCTGGACTTTTTAAACGCCAGCACTACGGCAACGAGATCGGCATTACCTGCCCTCTCCCCGATGCCATTGATTGTCGTATTTATATAGGCGTCCTGCCCACCATCAACGATACCCATCGCCCCGGCCACAGAGTTGGCCACTGCCATCCCCAAATCCCCGTGGCAGTGGGTTTCAATAGGTATCTTCACCTCCTCCGCCAGCAGCTTGCAGGTGTTATATATGGTAAACGGGTTGTCGTAGCCGAGGGTATCACAATATCTGACCCTGTCGGCTCCATGCTCCTTGGCTGCAGAGGCAAAGCGAAGCAGGAAATCGGTATCCGTTCTCGAGGCATCCTCGGCATTAACACCGATAGTCTCCGCACCATGAGCCCTAGCGGCATCAACAGCCTCTACCGCCATCATCAATATATCCTGCTCACTCTTGGCACCCTTGAACTTGCCGCTAATCATCTGCTTGGAAGTAGAGATAGAAAGATTAAGATCCTTGATTCCCGGCACCAACTGGAAGGCCTTTTCTACATCCTCAACAGTAGCCCGAATCCACCCTCCCAAACGGATGGGCTGCAGAACACCCTTCTCCTGCAATTTAAGGTTTGCCCTAAGGTAGTGGGATTCATGCTTGGTAGTCGGGAAGCCAAACTCGCTCTGATAAATCCCCATTTCATTCAAATACATGTTTACCATCGTCTTGGCGAGTTTGGATAAACCAAGCCTGGCTGTCTGAACCCCATCACGATTTGTCACATCAAGTAAATAGATACTACCCATCTTCCGATTTCTCCCAATTTCTTGTCGGCAAATTCCTCAGTGCAGAATTCACCGTTTTAACTCGCGTAGAGAACGTATTCCTCGTTCTTCACTCCAATGATATGCGGGTGGCCCTGTAGCTGTCAAGCGCGAATTGCCTCACAACTCATAACCGCCGCCTTAGAGCCTGGTCAAGATTGACAGAGCAGACCTGACCATTTATGCTTGATTGGTAGGCTAAGACAAGAAAGGAAGCTACAGCTTTGGCTAATCTAGCTGCCCTTCAACAGATACTGGGTGTCTCCTTCAGTAAACCCTCTCTACTGGAAGAGGCCTTAGTTCACAGCTCCTATATTAATGAGAACCCAACCCTCACCTTAACCTCCAATGAAAGGCTTGAGTTTCTGGGTGACGCTGTTTTGGGCCTGGTAGTTGCTAACAAGCTATATCAGGACTTCCCCCACTGCGATGAAGGGGAGATGACCAGGCTTCGTACTACCCTAGTCCGTCGAGATACCCTAGCCCGCATGGCCAGAACCATCAAGCTTGGTGACCACCTCTACCTGGGAAAAGGCGAAGAGACAAGCGGCGGGCGAGATAAACCAACCAACCTGGCCGGGGCTCTAGAAGCAGTGATAGCCGCTACCTTCCTCGACCAGGGCTTAGCCGTTACCCGGGACTTTATACTAAGGCTACTGAGCCCAGAGCTACAGAAGGTAGTTAATCAAGGCGCCGGGGCTGATTATAAATCACAGCTTCAGGAGTTTATCCAAGCCAGCAGGCAACAGACCCCCGCCTACCATGTAATTGAAGCCATCGGACCAGACCACGATAGAAGGTTTACCGTTGAGGTAAGGATCGGTGATACTGTGCTAGGCAGGGGTTCCGGTAAAAGTAAGAAAGCAGCAGAGACCCAAGCAGCCCACACCGCCCTGGAACAAATTTCAACCGACTTTACACGGTAGCCCTCCTTTGCTAAACTTCAACTAACAATACCTACAGGGCAATACTCAGACAGAGGTGCTATTATGGGTAGGCGAGATTTCAGACACAGGGAACCAAAGAAACTCAAGAAAGACGCCAAGAAAGTATCGGCGGCTACTGTCCTAACACCTCCAGAGACTGTAGAGGTTGTTAAGAAGAAGAGGAAGAAGACAGGTAGTAGCCCACCAAGCTGGGTAGATACAACCCTACTCCCCCACCAAGCCCCACCCCAAGATAAGGTGATGAATGGTGACTGACCTAACCTCGGTCCGGGTAATAGTATATGGCAGTGTTCAGGGTGTCTTTTTCCGCGCCTTCACTCACAGTCAAGCTACCAAGCTAGGTCTAACCGGATATGTGCGTAACCTGCCCGGCGGGGAAGCAGTAGAGGTAAAAGCCGAGGGTGAAAGAGAGCAGCTAAAAAGGTTAATCAGCTACCTCAAGGTCGGACCACCGACAGCCAAGGTGGAAAAAGTAGCAACCAGCTGGTCATCATATACCGGGAGATACTCCGGCTTCAACATAAGCTATTAATCTAGGTCTGCCCCAGACCACAGCACTGGTCCGGGTGACCAGGTAATAGCCCGCAAATTGACTTCATTGGGTGGCACTGGTAACATTAGAGGGATGGTAGACAAGCTTTTACTTTTCCCATCAACTGCTGAGATAAGTGATGACCGAGGTCATCTTATAGTTGGTGGTTGTGACACTGCAGAGCTAGCGGCTGAGTTTGGCACGCCGCTATACCTCTTTGATGAATTGACCCTGCGCCACAAGTGCCAGGAATTCAATACCGAATTTGGTCAGCGCTATGCGGACACCACAGTCATCTATGCCTGCAAGGCCTTCATAAACAAGGCTCTGGCACTTATCTTCAACGAAGAGGGGCTGGGGCTAGATGTAGTCTCCGCCGGTGAGCTCGGTATTGCCCGCGCGGTCGATTTTCCGCTAGACAGGGCCTACTTCCATGGTAATAACAAGTCAGCCGAGGAAATCAGGCTGGCCCTGGGGTGGAATATCGGTCACATAGTGGTGGACAACTTTCAGGAACTGGCTATCGTAGATGAGATAGCCAAGGAACAGGGCTGTAAAGCCGATATACTGCTCCGCCTGTCGCCCGGTGTCGACCCCCACACGCATAAATACATCACCACCGGCAGTGTTGACAGCAAGTTTGGTTTCCCTCTGGCTAGAGGTGAAGAGGCTATAGTTCAAGCCCTGTCTATGGCAAATCTGAATCTGGTTGGTCTACACTTTCACCTGGGCTCACTTATCTTTGAAATCGAACCCTATCAGCAGGCAATTGGGCTGATACTCGACTTTGCCGCTGAAATGGGGCAAAAACATGGCTTTGAGCTCAGGGAGCTGGATGTCGGTGGGGGGATTGCCATTCAATATACACTGGATTCGCCTGCTCCACCCATTTCGGCTTATGCCGAGGCGATAGCGTCTAATATTACCACCAAGTGCCGTCAGCTACACCTGACACTGCCACGGCTTATCATCGAGCCGGGAAGAGCAGTTGTGGGGCAAGCCGGGGTGGCACTATACAGAGTGGGGACAGTGAAGGATATACCGGGGGTCAGGCGCTATGTCTCAGTGGATGGCGGCATGGCCGATAATATCCGTCCTGCCCTCTACGGAGCCAAGCATGAGGCAGTAGTAGCCAATAAGATGTTAGCCAAAGAAGCAGGGGAGGTTACTATTGCCGGCAAGTTTTGCGAGTCCGGCGATATATTGGTCAGGGACATTAATCTACCATCGGTCGCAGCCGGCGATATCATAGCCATACCCGATAGCGGCGCCTATTGCCTGTCTATGGCAAGCAATTATAACGCCTCGCTCAAGCCGGCAGTAGTTCTGGTCAAGGAAGGCAAAGCACGCCTCATCCGACGCCGCGAGACTCTTGATGACCTGACCAGGTGTGATCTGGCTTAGAGATAGGACACTTTGGAATGTGGCAAGTAATTGGTCAAAGCAGGGTTACGTCCTTACTCCAGCACAGCCTGGAGAAGAGGGCTCTCGCCCACGCCTATCTGTTGATTGGCCCTGCCCACGTAGGCAAGATGACGCTGGCACTAAACCTGTCTCAGGCACTAAACTGCGAGGCACCCCAACCCCCCTGTGGTGAGTGTGCCTCCTGCCAAAAAATAGCCCTGGGCAAGCACGCCGATGTCCAGATTATAGGTCTGACCTCCAGTGGGGATTCAGCTGAAGCCAAGCCCCGGGTAGAAATCAGCATAGACCAGATCAGGCAGATGCAGCATTCAGCCAGCTTACCGCCTTTTGAAGGCGGGTATAAGATATTTATAATTGACGGGGCTGAGCAGCTATCAAATGAAGCAGCCAACTGCCTGCTCAAGACCCTGGAAGAGCCCGCAGACAAGGTAATCTTTATCCTGCTGACCACAAATGAGAAGCTACTGCTACCTACCGTGACCTCTCGTTGCCAGCGACTGAAGTTATCCCCCCTGGTGGCTAGTGAGATAGAGGCTGTGCTCAATAGTGGCTGGAGCGTTGACCCACAAAAGGCCAAGCTCCTAGCCAGGCTCGCCCACGGTTGCCTAGGCTGGGCAATATCGGCTGCCTCCGACGATAGTCTGCTTCAGCAACGGGCTGAGAAGCTGGACAGAATGCTTGATACCATTAGTGCCGACTACGAGAAGCGCTTTGCTTACGCCGCCAACCTGGCAACCCAGTTCAGCCAGAACAGAGGCTCGGTTCAGGAGATACTGGATTCGTGGCTTGACTGGTGGCGCGACCTGCTGTTAGCCAAGGTAGACTGCCAAGGAGCCATCACCAACATAGATTGTTTAGCCACCCTCACCGAAGAAGCAAGGGGTTACAACCTGACTCAAATAAGGGCTTTTATTAATAATATCCAGACGGCAGGGGAGCAACTCAGGCTGAATGCCAATCCCCAGCTGGTGCTGGAGACGTTAATGCTTAGCCTGCCCGGAAGGAGGGGCAAAGGGGGTGAAAAACCCGCCGCCCGGCTTGAGGTAAATTATGGCTGAGATTGTTGGAATACGTTTCAAAAGAGCTGGTAGGATATACTACTTCGACCCGACGGGCTTTGACCTGGAGGCAAACGACTATGTAGTGGTCAAGACAACCGGCGGTCTGGAGCTAGGACAAGTGGTCATTTCCCCCAAACAGGTACTGGCCAGTGATGTGCAAACACCGTTAAAGCCGGTATTACGCAAGGCAGAACCCGAGGATATTCAACATGCCCAGGAGCTTGAAAACAAGGAAAAAGAGGCTCTGACCGAGTGTAGCAAGCTGATTACCAAACTGAATCTGCCGATGAATCTACTATCCGCCGAATACAACCTCGATGATAGCCGCCTTACCCTCTTCTTTACTGCTCCCAAGAGGGTTGATTTCCGACAGCTGGTTCATGAACTGACCAGCCGTTTCAAAATGCGGGTGGAGCTGCGGCAAATAGGACCCAGGGATAAAG
Source organism: Dehalococcoidales bacterium (assembly GCA_034411815.1). Classification (GTDB taxonomy): domain Bacteria; phylum Chloroflexota; class Dehalococcoidia; order Dehalococcoidales; family DAOWJC01; genus W53-108. The sequence goes on from DAOUMH010000063.1 coordinate 5,724, forward strand.
CCAAGCTGGTGGGTGGTTTCGGCAGATGCGGTCGTCCATTATGCTGCATGAACTTCCTAAGCGAGTTTGCTCCTATTTCTATTAAAATGGCAAAGGAGCAGGACTTACCCCTCAACCCGATGAAGATATCAGGTGTTTGTGGCCGCTTGCTGTGCTGTCTGGTCTACGAGAGTGAGCAATATCGGGCATTAAAGCAGAAATTGCCCAAGGAGGGAGAGCAGGTATCTACCGCTATGGGAGTAGCCAAAGTGGTCGGCAGTAACCCGCTGAAGGAAACGGTAATGGTCGAGCTGGAGGGCCAGGCTACTGCGGAGTTACCCCTCAGTGAGGTCACTATTATAGGCCACTAACGGGAGGTATTTCTGCCACTCGCTCCGGATTCGCAGGTAGTGGTGGGGGATATAAAAGGAGTGGTTGTTGTGCGGGGGAGCAGGATGATTAATTAACTTCATCCTGGCCTCCTCAGGGGTTCTACCCGCCTTCCGGCGATTACAGAGAACACAGGCACTAACCACATTCTCCCAGGTATGTTGACCTCCCCGGTAGCGGGGAATAACATGGTCCAAGGTAAGCTGCCGGGTCTCCTTACCACAATACTGGCAGGTATATCGGTCCCGGTTGAAAACCTCAAGGCGGGTCAACCTCCTCTCGGTCCAGGGACGCTTAATGATATAGGCCAACCGGATTACCGAAGGCAATGTGAAATCATGATTGGCTGAGTGGATGAAGCCCGTGCCATTTTCTATCATCTCAGCCTTGCCCTGATAAAGTAACACCACTGCCCGCCGAGCCCGGCAAATATTAAGTGGCTCGTAGTTCAGGTTTAAGACCAAGACGGGCAAGTCTACCATCTCTCAAATTTCTTTCTGGACTGAGGCCCATCCATCTTACTAAAATCCCTTTGGCCATTCAAGCTCTAACCGAGCTTATTATTCCCAGTACCTTTTCCGAGCACGGCGGTATGTCTTGGCTTTCTGGCTAGGCCGCAGGTCGCCCCTGTAGTCAGGAGCCATAATATTGAAGGGCGTACTGATTTTGGGGTCGACCAGTCGGGAGCTGATAGAACTCTCAATCTCGTCTAAAATCTCCTGGAGTGAGTACCTGGTGGTGAACACCGTTGCCAGACGGGCGTTATAGCGATAGTTCACAACCTGGTAGAGCTTCTCCCGCGCCCAAGGAGTGGTAGACTGTTCACCGAAATCATCCAGTACGAGCAGGGGCGCCGCCTTTACACTCTCAAAAAGCTGATCATAGGAGACCTTGCTCTCAGGAGAAAAGGTAGAGCGTAGATGGTCGAGAAACTCGGGCACTACCACGAAAAGTGCCGGCCTATTAGCCTGGTAGCAATAATTGACAATTGCTGCCGCCAGGTGAGTTTTACCGCAGCCGGTAACACCCAGCAAAACCAGCCAGCCTTCAGGCGACTTGGCGAAGTCAAAAGCCAGATGGAAAGCCTGCTCTAGGTTCTCACGCTGCTCCGGCAGTAGATTAACCCGCCTCCAGTCAAAGTTGGCAAAGGTCATATCTTTTTGCAGCTCAAACTCTGGCCCCCATCCGTATTCCAGTGATGGTTGCCCCTCCTCAACTACATAGACCTGGCACAGATTTGGGTCGGTCAGACGGGTGCGTATTCTTTCCTCCAACTCACCGATAGGGGTGAGAGTAACGATAACTGTGGGCAGTTCGCTATTAAAACGATAGGTTATCAACTGATACAGCTTTTCTTTCGCCCAGGGAGTGCTGGACTGGGCCCCCAAATCGTCTAAAACCAGTAGAGGTGCATTGCGCACCCGGTCAAAGAACTCATCATATGGCATCTCGCTATTGGGGCTGAAGGCAGAACGCAGGTGGTCCAGGAGGTCAGGGGCAGCAATGAAGAAAACAGGGTTGCCCTGACCGAGACGCTCGTTAGCAATAGCCGCTGCCAGGTGCGTCTTACCACAGCCACTAGGACCGCCCAAGACAAACCACCCTTTAGGCTCGGCAGCAAATGCCTTGGCTGCCTGGTAGATACGGGTAAACTGCTCATGACTCTTGGGGTTTCCGCTTCTCCCTTGCGGTTCTAAATTATCAAATGTGAAACGGGCCAGTGAGCCCAGGTTACTGTATCGCTGTAAGCGGAGCTGGCGCTCATTATCCAGCTCCCCTCTGGTGCAATTACAGGCAACAACCTGGCTAAAGTCCGGCTTCCCTGATGGTAAAAGAGGATGAACGAACCCGGCACCCTTGCAAACCGGACAAACCGAACTCGGTGAAGCCTCTTCCGGTTGCTCAGCGCTGGACCATGTGTCCGTATTTGCCTTTGATGTACTTATCCGGGTCTGCCTTTTGAGAATCTCGCCTATATGTTCCATTACCCCTGCCCTCCGATGACCAGCTCTCCAGAATCCGAGCAATATACCGCCAGCTTCGCTTATTGAAGGAAACCGCCTCTTTAATAGCATCTGCAATCCAGGTTGCCGGATAGAGCTTCTCCGACTCGAGCAGCTCTTCGGCAATCATAGGGGTCAGCATGCCGATGTTCTGCTCATAGAGAGTGAAGATATCAGGTTGTTCCTCGGTCTCAGTATAAGCCCGTGCCTCAACCTTAAGCTCGGGGATGTGCAGTTCACCATTCTGAATCCTAGCCATAACCTGGCTATTGGACTCGGTGTTCAAGAAATAAACATCCTCTGCCACCCCATTTCTATCTAACACCATATGGAGAACTGTTCCCCGTTCGGTAGCCATCTCCAGTGCTCTACGCAATACCTCCTCCGGTGATTTTTCCCCCTCCCTGAGACTGCTCATCAGACCCGTATGGCTCAACAGCTCCCTGTAGGTGATGAAACGGGGATAGCTGCGCTTGCGGTAGAGTAACCAGAAAATGTGGAGCGTCGTCTTCAGCTCAGCAATATCACTGATTTGGGGCAACAGGTTACTAAAGAAGATATTGGGTAGGGGCGTAAACTGCATCCTGGCTGGGAAACCGCTAAACTGCTTCATAGTAAACTCGGCTCTTGACTAGTAATATCCTCAAACTTGGCTGTCCTGGGCGAAAAATGCAACTTGATTTCACCAGTAGGACCATTACGATGCTTGGCAATTATGATGTCAGCAATACCCTCCGGGTAGTCCTTATCCGGGTACTGGCTTTCCCAATCCTGTCTGTTATAGTAGTAGTCATCCCGGTAGATAAATATGACCACATCGGCATCCTGTTCAATACTACCGCTTTCACGGAGGTCAGCGAGCTGAGGCTTGTGTGATGCCCGCCACTCCACGGCCCGGCTGAGCTGGGACACCGCAATCACCGGCACATTAAGCTCACGAGCCAAAGCCTTGAGGGAACGGGAGATATAGCTAATCTCCTGAACCCTGTTTTCTCCCCTCCCCTCCCCCTGCATCAACTGCAGGTAGTCAACAATGATGAGGTCAATACCATGTTCGTAATACAGTCGGCGGGCCTTGCCCCTCATCTCCACTACCCGAAGCAAGGGAGAGTCATCAAGATAAATCGGTGCCTCGGAGAGAATACCAGTAGCATTCATAATCCGCCTCTCCTCCTCCTCAGTATGAAGCCCGAGGCGAATCCGCTTTGAATCAACATTGGCTTCGCTGGCCAGCATGCGCAACACCAACGGCTCTCGTGCCATCTCCAAGCTGAATAGGGCCACGCTCGCTCCCTGCTTCACCGCCGCGTTTCTGGCAATGCTAAGAGTAAAGCTGGTCTTGCCCATACTAGGCCTGCCGGCAGCAATTATCAGGTCAGAGCGCTGGAACCCACCCACGAACTCATCCAGTCCGGTAAAATCTGACAGCACATGGGGCAGTGGTTGATAGCCCTCTCCTTCCGGTGCGGGGGGAACCTCAAAGTATCTATCCAGCACCTGCTTGATGTGGACAAAGTCCAGTGAACCCCGTGCATGGCGAAGCTGGAACAGGGTATCCTCGGCCTTGTTAAGGGCAGCACTAACGTCCGGCTCGGCTTCATAGCCGATACCGGAAATTTTATCGGCAGCTGAAATCAGTTGGCGCATTACTGACAGACGATAAACAATTTGAGCATAGTGCTCAACATCAAGAGAGGTAGGGACTATGGATATCAGGTGGCTTAAATAGGCAGCACCACCACACGTCTCCAGCTTCCCCTGCCGGTCCAGCTCCTGAGCCACTGTAATCTGGTTTATAGCCTCATCGCGCTGGTAGAGCGATAAACAGGCATGATATATCCACCTGTTCTGTTCACTGTAGAAGTCTTCAGGCCGTATCAGAACGGCTACCCCATAGATAGCCTTGCCATCTATCAGCAGTGAACCATTTACAGCTTCCTCAGCATCAATATCATGCGGCGGCAACTTTTCGCCATACACCCTAGCCTGTCTCCTCCTCTGTCACTGTAACCTTTATTTTGGCTATTATATCCTTAGACAGCCTGATATCCACATCACAGCTACCAAGCTGGCGGATAGGCCCGTCTAATTCTATCTTCCTCTTGTCAACAGTGAGCCCGGTGTTATTCTGCAGCGCGTCAGCAATATCGGCAGCAGTGATTGAGCCGTAGATTCGCTCCTTGGCTCCAGCCCGGGCTTTCAAGGTAACCTCTACCCCCTGCAGTTGCTGAGCCACCTCAGCCAACTTGGCTTCATCCTCAGCCTGTAGGCGGCCTTTTATCTTGAGCTCCAGCTCTGCCTGTTTGGTAGCCCCCGGTCTAGCCAGCAAGGCTAGATTTCGGGGTATAAGATAATTTCGCCCGTAGCCATCGGCTACCTCTTTTACCTCACCGGCTTTAGCCACATTAAGCACGTCTTGCAAGAAAATAACCCTCATACTCCCCCTTTTATTATCTATTATACTTCACCCGGTGGTGGCGTGGAAGGCTATCGGGAAAGAAATTTTTCGGCATGGATAGCAGCGGTAGCTCCATCACCAGCAGCAGTTATCGCTTGCCGGGCAGAGTTACAGCGTATATCGCCGGCAGCAAAAACGCCGGGCACTTCAGTCTCCATCTTGTCGTTGGTGATGACGTAGCCAGCAGTATCCAAAGGTAAGGTATCCTTGAGATAGTCCGTATTAGGCCTAAGCCCAACAGATACAAAGACTCCAGATACACTAAGGGTGGATTTCTCACCGGTTTTCACCTGGCGAAGCCTGAGGCTCTGGACCACATCCCCACCCTCAATCTCTTCAACTACAGTATCCCACAAGAACTCTATTTTGGGTTCAGACAAGGCCTTCTCCTGCAGGATACGCCCGGCTCGGAGCTGGTCACGACGGTGTATTACGGTAATCCTGGAAGCAAACCTGGTGAGGTAGAGAGCCTCGGTAACAGCCGCGTTACCACCCCCCACCACAGCTACCGGCTTCTCCTTAAAAAAGGCGGCGTCACAGGTAGCGCAGTAGGAGACCCCTTTACCCGTAAACTTCTCTTCCCCAGGCACCCCCAATTTATACCGCTCCGAACCGCCGGCTATAATCACCACCCCGGCAGCAAAGTCGCCTTCAGTGGTCTTTACCACCTTCTGCCCCCCCTGAAGCTCGATACCGGTAACCTCGGCAAGCAGGGTCTTCAGCCCGTATTTTGTTGCCTGCTGGTGCATCATCTGGCCCAGCTCAAAACCGCCAATACCCTCACTAAAACCAGGGTAGTTATCTACCCACCCGGCATTTATTATCTGACCACCGAACCCCATTCTTTCTATAAGCAGGCTATTGAAACGGGCTCTCGAAGTATAAAGCCCGGCGGTAAGTCCAGCCGGCCCACCACCAATAATGATTACCTCATTTTCTTTATTCATAGCTCTCAGGTAAGGACAGCATCCAACTCCCGCTTCAGCTCTGCCTTGGGCCTAAAACCAACTATCTGCGAGACCGGCTGCCCGTTCTTAAAAAGAATAAGATTGGGAATAGACATTATGCCATATTTACCAGCAGTTTTGGCATTCTGGTCAACATCCAGCTTAGCAATAGTTATCCTGCCGCTATACTCCTCAGCAAGTTCTTCCAGCACCGGGGCAGCCATAAGACACGGCCGACACCATGGTGCCCAGAAGTCCACTAACACCGGCATCCCGGCCTGTAATACGTTCTGGTCAAAGTTGCCGTCATCTATGGTAATCGGTTTATTCATAGCTTTCCTCCTTAACTTTTTGCGAGATACCCCGCTCTACCATCTTTTTGGCTAAACCAATAGCATTCTTAATAGCCTTAGCCTGGCTACGACCATGGGCTATGATAACATTCCCCTTCACCCCCAGGAGACAGGCACCCCCATATTCCTGGTAGTCCAATCTCTTAGCCCAAGAGTCTATCCCGATATCACGCTTCAAAACTCGTGCTGGAAGGCGATAGGTCTTGGAAAAAACCTGCCCGGTTTGACTAAGCGAATACAACCAGTGGTCACTAATACCCTCGATAGTCTTGAGGACTATATTACCGATGAAACCATCGGTCACGATGACATCAGCTGTCTTTTTTAATATATCCTGACCTTCCACATTGCCGATAAAGTTCAGGTTAGACTTTTTGAGCAGTTGATAGCTTTCCTGAATCACACGGCTACCCTTTGTTTCCTCTTCGCCATTGTTGAGTAAGCCCACACGCGGGGAGCTGATACCAAGAATCTCCCTAACATAAACAGAGCCCAGCTGGGCAAACCAGACCAGGTGTTCCGGCCGACAATCAACATTAGCCCCGGCATCAATGATAAAGGTAGGTGCCGACGGGGTAATGTTAATAAAACTACCTATAGCCGAACGCTCAATGCCTTCTATCTTCCCCAGCTTAATCAGAGCAGCACCCATTACAGCCCCAGTGTTACCCGCCGAGACAAAGGCTGAAGCAGTGCCGTCTTTCACCAGGTTAATGCCGACTACTATTGATGAGTCCGGCTTGCTACGGATTGCCTTCATTGGCGACTCGTGAAACCCAATAATCTGGCTAGCCTCAACGATGGTAAGCTCCGGCTTCTTTAGATGGCGCCTCGTCAGCATCTGGATTATGGTCTTCCTACCCACCAGAGCAATTTCCACATTATATTCCTCAATTGCGTCTATCGCCCCCTTAACTACCTCGCGGGGGGCATACTCACCGCCAGCAGCGTCAACAGCGATTATCATTTATCTCCTCTTCTAGTTACTCGAACTTCTCTCCCACAGGTCACAGCGCCCCCCCCAGCAGGCAAGAACCTGACCGTCAAGAGAAATCTGGGCTATCTCACAAAGGTTGGGACAGGCCTTGCACTCAAACGATGAAGTGTGATACTCCACCTCACTCACGCCAAACCCCTTAAACCTACTCCCGTTGTTACTACTAATCATCTCCTCGTGGGCCAGTAAGGCAGCTCCTATCGCCCCCATAACCTCATGGTGGGGTGGAACCAGGACCTCAGTACCAAGCCCCTCCCGAAATGCCTTTACTATGGCCTGGTTAAAGGCAACCCCACCCTGAAAGACTATCGGGGGTTGAATATCCTTACCCAACCCAACATTATTAAGGTAGTTGCCTACCAATGCCTGGCACAGCCCGTAAAGAATATCCTCAGTGCGATGTCCCATCTGTTGCTTATGTATCATATCTGACTCAGCAAAAACCGTGCATCGCCCGGCAATACGCACCGGCGTCTGACTACCCATAGCCCGCTGAGCAAACTCCTCAATGCTCATATTAAGGCGCAGTGCCTGGTGGTCAAGGAAACTACCGGTCCCGGCAGCACATACGGTATTCATGCCAAAGTCAACTACTATCCCATCCCTAATAATGATAATCTTGCTATCCTGCCCCCCAACCTCAATAACAGTTTGCACCCCAGGGATATACCGCAAGGCAGCCATGGCATGACTGGTAATCTCATTCTTAACCAAATCAGCGCCAATAATGACTCCGGCCAGATAGCGAGCACTGCCGGTGGTGGCTACACCGCGAATGTCAACCCCTTCAGGCAACTGCTGTTTAATCTGTTCCAACCCGTTCTGCACCACCTCAATGGGCTTGCCCTGCGTCAACAGGTAGGTATGAGCAACAAGCTCATCACTCTCATCTAACACCGCTAGTTTGGTGGTTACCGAGCCAACATCAATACCCAGATAGGCTTTCATAAACTCCTCTCAGGTGGCCACCCGCTGGTAGCGATTATTGCGCACCCGTCGCTTTCGCTCCAGCAGGTCAACAAAGGCCTCCAGCCTGGTCAACATACCCGGCTTGGCCATCTGCTCATCACACAGTATAGTCAGCACCGGGATATTCTCCCTGGTGCTGGGCATAATATTCTGAGCCACTATCTCCGGCATACAGGTAAAGGGTGCCAGGTGAACCATACCATCATACTCCCCAGCATGAAGTACCTTCTCCCCCACTGACTCCCAGCCGTCACCACCGATATCCCGCTTAAGATACGGTAGAGCCGCCCTATGGATTCTGGCCTTTTCGTTAAAGCCCAGTGGATTAAGGAACATGCTGAATTTGGTCCAATCTGAAATGAAGGTCGTCCGCCTTACCTCTACCCCCAGCCTGCCCAACTCAACCTCCACATCCAAGTTGGAGAAGGGCTCCAGCACTACATAAAACTCCCCGGTAACTCCAACTATCAGGGGCTTATAATGAGTGTCCCTATCAACCTGATTGAGCTGGTCATTGTAGTCTACCTGTGCCTGCTTCAGGGTGTCATAATCATCCGCCCGGTCGATAGCTTCAATAGCTCTGGCATACAGACGATTGGCCGTCCCTTTTACCCGCTCTACAGGACGCACCCTCTGCACTGTCCGCTCTAGCCTGTCCAGAGCATTCAATTTGGCCAGTCCAAAGCGAAAGGCAGATATAATCCTAGGCCAGGGGGCATTACCTGACAAGCGCTTGATTATTCCCAGTAAGCCAAGAAGCTTTCGCTCGGAAACGCCAAGTTGAATCACCTCAACATTATACCCCAGGTCATGAAGAATTTGTTCCTGAATCTTAACGTAGTAGCCCAAGCGACAGACGCCGTAACCGCCAACCGTGAGCAGGGTATCGGCTCCCATCTCAGCAGCCCCAATCAGATTGCCCAGGGTCAGCTTGAACGGGATGCACAACCCTTCCGGGGAATACCTGACGCCCAGAGACAAGGTCCGCTGGCTACTAGCTGGCGGCATTACATAGTCAATACCCAGCCTCTGAAACAGGGCCTTAAAGGGTATATATAGATTGCCCATATGGGGCATGCCTATACGCATACCTCTAATTGTTTTCCTTTCTTTCGGTACACCATATCAAGGAAGGCTTCCAGTCGGGTAAGCATCCCGGCTTCGGCAGTATGTTCCTCCAGAGTAAGGCTCATAAAAGGAACCGCACTTAACCTAGCCGCCTGCCGGCGTACTACGTCCATCATCAGCGAATCAGGACCGCAACCAAAGGTCATTATACCAATAATACCATCGACCCCACCCTCCAGATAGCACCCTCCGGCGCCCACTACCTCTTCTTCATATGTCCAGTAGGCCCTGCCTACCAGCTTGATAACAGCCGATTCAAGCTCGTCGGCGGTGAGCATCTCAGGGGTCAGCACTTCATAGCCCGCCTGCTCAAGCCGATGAATAAGACGATGATTTATATGCTCATCATAGAGAAGGTACGGGTGCCCAATGACAGCAATGTTGCCCCGCACTGAGGTTGAGTGGCTGGAGTGCTTTTCCGACCCCACTTCAGACGAGCCTGTTATACCCTCTATTGCCTGTGGCGATGTTAAGCCACAGCCGGACATCAGTCGGTTATAATTCAGGTGGGCCTGCCAGGCAGTCATAATGGCCCGCCTAACCTTGAGTGGATTCCAGGTAAAATGCCGTCCCAGCTGGTAAATAGACCGATACAACCTATGCTTCCCCCTATCGGCATCTATATCTATATCTAAAATAGGCGGTAATTTGGGAATTACTGCCTTGGTCATATCAGGTAGACCAAGGAATTTAGAACAGTTATAGACCTTCCTCCTAACACTGCGAATGGCAGGAATGAAGATGTAGTCGCACTCTCCTACCAGAGAAAGAACATGACCTAAAAAGACCTTCACCGGCAAGCAGGTATCAGCCACTACCCTTGACGAGCCTGATGACAGCATAGCCTGAGCGGTTGGTGGCGAAACCACCACTTCTGTCCCCAACTCCTCAAAGAAGGCCTTCCACATAGGATAATACTGGTAATAGAGTAAAGCCCTGGGGATACCTACCCTAATCACTTCCCTTGTCGAAACTCCTCTTTAACCTTAATAACTATCCCTGGATTAGCCACCAGGTCAACAACGGTCATAGCCAAGGCTTTGGCAGCATCAAGCAAGCCCTTAATACCCGCCTCTGAAGCTGCTGCCTCAGCGAACTGGGGGGAATGGATTAGCACTCCTTTAGGAGCTATGGCTACCCCGGCATGAATGCTGGGCACCAGCTGGCTGACATTACCCATATCGGTACTGCCAAATGATTGACCGGGGTCGGAGAGCTTAACCCTGCGCCCCATGGATTGCATATTTCCCCTGAACAGCCGGGCTAAGACCATATTATTGAGCAGGGGGGCATAACACACCTCACTCCAGTGATACTCCAGACGGGCTCCGCTGGCTATCGCAGCCCCGGTAAAGCAATTTATGACCTTCTGTTTCAGTTCTTCAAGATAGGCAATATCCTCGGCACGCGCTATAAAACTCCCCGCACTATGAGCCGGGACCACATTAGCCGCCTCCCCACCATCAGTAATGATACCATGTATACGGGCTTTATCCTTAATGTGCTGCCGGAGCGAATTAATGGCAGCAAAGGAGCTCAACATAGCCTCCAGAGCATTGATGCCTGCCTCCGGCCTGGCTGCGGCATGAGCCGATTTGCCAAAGAATTCAACCTCCAAAGACTGACAGGCAAGAGCTCGAGCGGTAGCAGCATCATGCACCCCCGGGTGCACCATCATAGCCACATCCAGATTATCGAAGACCCCCTTGTCAGCCATTATGGCCTTACCCCCATACAGCTCCTCAGCCGGAGTGCCGATAACCAGAACACTACCTCCAAACTGGTTAACAGCCAGCTTGGCAGCCACCGCGGCACCAACAGCACAACCGGCTATTAGATTGTGACCGCAGGCGTGGCCAAGGTCGGGCAGGGCATCATACTCAGCCAGAATGGCGATAGCCGGTTTGCCCCGTCCATAGCTACCCCTGAAAGCAGTCGGTAGCTCACAGATACCCCGTTCTACAGAGAAACCATTCTCCTCCAGGTATCGGGTCAACCAAGCGGCTGCCTTGACCTCCTGAAAGCCCAGCTCAGGGCTGGAGTGAATCTTCAGGCTCAGCTCTCTAAGCTGGCGACGGTGAGCATCTACCTCACCGGCTACTGAGGCCTTCAATTTCTCTGTATCCACGCTCTTCATCCTCCCGATGCTAGCAGTGCCCTACCTGCCAACATCAATACCTGAATTATAGCCCAACAGAAACAGGATTTCTAGGCTTCATCCCCCCACTCAGTTGCTTGACATAGATTCATTTTAGAGTTAAACTAACTAACGGGTTTTGCCTTCAATGAGCAGACTGTAAAAGGAAGGAGGGATAGCTATTAATGAATATAGTTGTCTGCGTTAAGCAGGTAATTGACCCTGAGGCACCGCCAGCTACTTTTAAGATTGACCCTTCCACCAGTAAAGTGGTGCCGCCACAGGGGATAGCACCTGTAATCGATCCATATGGGGAATATGCTATAGAGGCAGCGCTAAAGGTTAAAGATGCCCAAGGCGGTAAAATTACGGCCATAAGCCTAGGTACCAACCTGCTACGGGATGTGGTAAAGAAACCACTATCTATGGGAGCCGACGAGCTTATCCTGTTAGAGGATGAGGCCTTTACCGAGGGCGACAGCTGGTCAACAGCCTATGCCTTGGCCATGGCTATCAAGAAGGCAGGCGATTTTGACCTTATCTTCTGTGGCAGGGAATGCTCCGACTCAAACGCCGGGCAAACAGGCTCAGGTATTGCCGAGATACTGGGGATACCCAGCATAACACTAATTCAGAAGGTAGACATTACAGACGGCAAGGCAAAGGTGGAACGAATAACCGATGATGGTCATGAAGTCCTTGAGACTTCCCTGCCTGTACTGATGACAGTGAGCAATGAGATTGGGGAGCCTCGCTACGCTACCTTGAAGGGGATAATGGCAGCAGCTAAGAAGCAACCCACCATCTGGAAAGCAGATGATATAGGTGTCACCCCCTCTCAGATTGGAGCCGCCGGCCGGCGCACCAAAATGCTTAAACTATTCCAGCCGGTTCACGAAGGCACATGTGAGATTATAGAAGGGGAAAACCTGGAGGAAGCGTCAGCAAACCTGGCTCTGAAACTTAGAGAGACAAAACTACTGTAAAGGGAATCTTTCGCCCATAATCAAGGAGGTAGAAATTATGGCTGAATATAAAGGTGTTATGGTCTACGGCGAGGCTGAGAATGGAAACCTAGCCGGCATTACCACCGAGTTGCTGGGCTGCGGGAGAAAGCTGGCTGATGACCTGGGACAAGAGCTATGCGCGGTGTTAGTCGGTAGTGGCGTAGGCGACCTGGCCAAGGAGGCTATCACCTTTGGTGCTGATAAGGTATACGTAGTTGATGACCCGCTGCTAAAAGACTACCAGACCGATTCCTATGTACCGGTCATGGAAAAGTTAGCCAAACAGGTAATGCCCCAGATTATTCTAATGGGCCAGAACACCGTTGGCCGCGACCTGGCACCCAGGCTAGCCTTTAGGCTGGAGACAGCAACCTCTCTGGACTGCATAGAGCTGGCTATTGACCCCGACTCAAAGCGGTTGCTGCAGACCAAGCCTACTTATGGAGGAAACGCCCAGGCTATCTTTACCTATGACTCCGACCCGCAGATAGCTACGGTCAGGATTAGAACAATGTCACCCCTGAAGCCAGACAGCTCAAGGCAAGGAGAAGTCGTTAACATTGAGGCCGGCTTGGACCCGGCAGCCATCAGAACCAAGGTTCTGGAAAAGGTGCCTGAGGAAGTAGAAGGGATAAAACTAGAAGACGCTGAGGTAGTAGTCACCGGAGGCAGAGGCATTGGTGGCCCTGAGGGCTTTAAACAACTAGAGGAACTGGCCAAAGTGCTAAAGGGAGCAGTAGGTGCCAGCCGTCCCCCCTGTGATAACGGCTGGGTACCGGTAGGGATACAAATAGGGCTTACCGGCAAGATTGTCGCCCCTAACCTCTATATTGCTGTGGCTCTCTCCGGCTCCAGCCAGCATATGAGCGGCTGCTCAGGCTCCAAGAATATAATCGCCATAAACAAAGACCCCGAGGCAAACATCATGAAGGTTGCTCGCTTCGGTGTAATCGGTGACTGGAAAAAGGTGCTCCCCGCCTTTACCGAGAAGGTCAAGGAGCTTCTGGCCGGATAAAAACCGGTAGTATTTTCCCAGGGACACCACGGATATTAACCAAAATCAACCTGAGGGCTAGTAGGTATCCTGAGGAGTGAGTTAGTTTTGTTAGAGGAGTACTGCCCTGTCTGAGGGATAGCTCCATTTTTGGTGTTGCATGCCCAACTCCCCGATAGCAGATTTTTAACAATATTCTTATAACACTAACTTCTACGGAGGGTCATTGTTGTGAAATATAATAAAATCCGGATGCTGGTTACAGCTACTATCATTGCCCTGATGGTAGCGGTTATACCGGCGACGCCAGCCCAAGCCTCGTCAGAAACTATTACCCTTGTTCCGTCTACAGGGAAAATCGGTGCTAGCGTTACCATCAGCGGCTGGGATTTTACACCAAGTGACGCGGAGCACCCCGATAGACACGTTGACGTGTACTTCTCCAGCGATGTAGCCGTGGTGGGCGAACAAATTGGTACCGATGTCACTACCTACAAAAAGTGGACGGCTTTCGCTTGGGTCAACGAGCTCGGTGAGTTCAGCAGGGCTTTCAACGTGCCCGACGAGCTTACCACCGGCGACGAAGCTGTAACCAACGGCACCTATCACGTCTATGTTACTCACTACAGTGCACTCCTCATAAGGGCTCACACTACATTCACCGTGGTGGGTGGTGAGATTACGATAGACCCTGATAGTGCCCCGGTAGGCACCGAGGTTGAGATTACGGGTGAGGGCTTCGGCAGCGGAGAAGATTTCACCGTAGAATATGATGGTGATGATATAAATATAGAAAGCGGCGACAACGACGCCGATAGCGACGGTGGATTTACCTGCACCATTATTATCCCAGCAAGCACCGCCGGCGACCATACCATATCCGTCACCGGTGAAGATGCCTCCGGGACCGAGGCTACCTTCACCGTAGAGCCTGAGATAACCATCAGCCCGGATTCGGGCGGAACCGGCACTACAGTATCAGTTAATGGAACCGGTTTCGGCGGCGGGAATGATGTCGATATATTTTTTGATAGCACCGAGGTAGTAACAGGAGAAGATGCTGACGCAGACGGTAATTTCGCGACCACCCTCACAGTGCCCATGATGAACCCGGGCACCTATGATATAGAGGCACGGGATGAGGACGATAACCTGGACAGGGCAGAGTTCACCATAGGAGCCAGTGCCAGCCTCAGCCCGACAACAGGTAACGTCGGCACTGCCCTCAGCATCAGCGGCACCGGCTTTATTGCCGGAGCATCGGTGGTTATTACCTATGACGGCATTCCGGTGACAGCTACCAATGCTACTGTCCTGGCCAATGGCACCTTCACGGCTACCATTAATGTCCCAGCCAGCACAGGCGGGACACACACTATAACTGCCAGCGATGGCACCAACACTGAAACGCTTACCTTCGTTATGGAATCAGAGGCACCCCTATCGCCGGTACTGCTAGAACCCGCTTCAGACACCAAAGCCGAGGCACAGGCACACCTTGTCTGGTCAGGTGTTACCGACCTCAGCGGTGTAACCTATACCCTTCAGATTGCTTCCGGTGCGGACTTCGCCTCCGTTGTGCTGGAAAAGACGGGGCTTACTACCTCGGAATATACCCTCACCAGCGAGGAGAAGCTAGGGTCAGTCAGTAAAAACGAGCCCTACTACTGGCGGGTCAAGGCTGTAGACGGAGCCTCTAATAAGAGCGGATGGTCAACTGCTAGGTCATTCTATGTGGGCTTTGCCTTCGATATGCCTCAGTGGGCAATATATGTTCTCTGCGGAGTTGGTGCCCTGCTGGTCGGCTTCCTAGGTTTCTGGCTAGGCAGAAAAACTGCCTACTACGTCTACTAGGCAGTCCCGTTTTCACGGTACCGGAGGGGATGGACTAGGTATCCGCCTTAAGTATGCGGATGAGCTTCGTCTTGGCTCTCACCACATCCAGCTTGTCAACCTTCTCTATCGCTGCCTGTAGGTCTCCCTCTCTAGCCAGATGGGTGGTCATCACCACCGGAATAAACTCCCGCGAAACCGCCTCTTTCTGAATAACCGCAGCGATGCTAATATTGTATTTCCAGAAGATATCAAAGATTTGAGCCAGAACGCCAGCCTCATCGGCCAGGCTAAATCTCAGGTAGTAGCGCCTCTGAACATCTTCTGGAAAGCCCAAAACCAGGGGCTTGGCTGAATTCGGCATAGGTAGAGTCCTACCCTCAGCGATGTCCAGGAGGTCTTTAATAACCGCATCCGCTGTCGGGTAGGTCCCGGCCCCCGGAGCGACCAGGCCCGATACCACCCCGTATTCATCCTCTAGCTCGGTACCGTTATATGCCCCCTCAAGAGAGCCGAGAAGAGACTTCATGGGAACCAGTGCCGGATGCACACCAATATTAAAAACATCTTCTTTTGGCTCAATCACCCCGACCAGCTTAACTGAATACCCCAGTTCAGCGGCATACTGGATATCCTGCGCCGTGATATCTCTAATCCCCTCAACAGGAAAGGGGCTGATAGCACAATACGAATTACTAATGAGGCTCAGCAAGATGTGAATCTTGTTGGCAGTGTCTATGCCGTCAATGTCGTCCGAGGGGTCAGCCTCAGCATAGCCCTTCTGCTGGGCCTCCCTGAGCGCCTCCTCAAACCCCTTCCCATCCCTTGACATAGTAGACAATATATAATTGCAGGTTCCGTTCAGAATGGCATAGATTCTTCTAAACTTTTTAGCAGTGGCTCCTGCCTGGCAGAACTCGTGGATGAGTGAGTGACAGCCAACAAAACTAGCCCTGAAACCAACACGGCGGTTCAAGGTTGAAGCCAGCTGGAAAATATGGTGTCCCTCCCTAGCCAGCAGCATCTTGTTGGCGGTAACCACATCCTTACCATTCTGAAGGGCTTGCAACAAAACGCTCTTGGCTGGCTCAATGCCACCCACCAGTTCAACCACAACATCAATCTGGGGGTCATTAACGGCCTGCTGCCAATCCGCGGCGAGGTATTCCGCAGGCACGACAACAGAGCGTTCCCTTTCAAGATCCTTATCAATAACCCTGGAAAGCTCGAGACCTGCAACCCCCTTTTGATAAAGAATCTCTACTACACCGCCACCAATATTACCAAAACCTACTACTGCTACCTTCTTTGTTCCTGCCATCGCTCCTACCGTAGATACCTGCTTGCCCTGACTGGTTCGGCTCACTATCTATAGTGCCCAACGATTTATAATTATAGCTGTAAATACACCATTGTCAAATAACCTCAAGGGAAGGAGACCGCAGGTGAGGCTGGCAGAAGCCCTATCTTTTTACTATCCCCTTCGTTATACTATGTGCACAGGGTAACACCATGTTACCGGCCGAGCCTCGGCTCGGCATAAGGTCAAGCCAGGTTAGGCCAGTAGGGGGTTGTCAGGTGCAAGATGAGGAAGGTCTCGTCCGGCGAGCCCAGCAGCGAGACCAAGAGGCTTTCGCCCAACTATATGAGGAGCATTTTAATAGAATCTACCGTTATGTGGCTCTCAGAATAGGAGATAAGGTAGAGGCAGAGGATATGGCTCAGCAGGTCTTTCTCAAAGCCTTCCAGGCTATTTCCTCATTCAAGTGGAGGGGCATACCCTTCTCAGCCTGGCTATTCCGTATCGCCCACAATCAGGTAGTCGACTACCTGAGGCGAAAAACCAAACAGGCTACTGTCCCCCTTGACGAATCACAGGCAGCTACCAATGAAAGCAACCCGGAGATAATGGCTGAGCACAGCCTGGATACCGAGCAGCTAATATCAGCTACCAGGCAACTGACCGAGGCACAGCGTGAGGTAATTGCCCTGCGTTTTACCAGTGAGTTACCAATCGCCCAGGTGGCTAAGATTATGGGCAAAAGCCAGGGAGCGATAAAGGCACTGCAGCACAGTGCCATCGTAGCCCTGCGTAAAGCACTGTCAAGGGCATAGGAAAATGAAGAAGAGTATAGATTTTAATAATATTCTTGATGATTGCCTAGAGCGATTACTGGTCAAGGGCAAGACTATAGAGCAATGCCTCCAGAGCTACCCGGAGCAGGCAGATGAGCTTGAACCACTGCTCCAGACAGCTATGGCTGCCAAGCAGGCATCGGCTATCCAGCCCCACCCCGAGTTCAGGGCCAGAGCCAGACATCAGCTCCACCAGGCACTCCAGACAGTAAAGCCCAAGAAGAGGTTCTCCCTCTTTGGCTGGCAATCGCGGTGGGCGACGGTAGTAACCGCAGTCCTCATCCTGGTGCTGGTCGGGGGAGGTACAGTCACCGCAGCGAGCAACAGTATGCCCGATAACCCCCTCTATCCGGTGAAGCTGGCTACAGAGCAGGTGCAGCTAACACTAACCCCCTCCGCCCTGGGCAAAGCGGAACTGCACACCAAGCTGGCAGATAAGAGGGTGGCCGAGATAATCTACACAGCCAATAAAGGTGAAGCCGAGCAGGTGGAGAAGGTTACCCAGCTACTAACCTCCCACCTATCAAGTGTAGCTGTTCTGGTAGCACCTCAGAGGAGCAATACCAAAGCACTCCTGGCTCCAGAATCAGAAGAGGCAACATCGGCACCAGCCCAATCCGGTGCAGTCGATGACACTCATGTTCAGGTGAGCGGCAAGACCCAGTTGAGGATGGCTGTAGCTCGCCAAGCCGTCAATCACTCGGCAGCCCTCCGCGCCGTGCTGGAGACAGCCCCGGCCTCAGTCAAGCCTGCCCTACGCCGGGCAATTCTGGCATCAGAAGCCGACTACGAGCAAGTCCTTGAGGCTCTGGACTAGCCACCTTGTGACATCTTAGCCCCGCACCCAGGTTCCTGCTAACCAAATGGTGATTTCCCCGTTATATATTAGTGTGGAGAAATTCAGGCACAGGAGGTCAAGCATGAGGAAGGACTGGTTGCTGGCGGCAAGCCTGGCACTGGTGTTAGGCATGATTGGAGTGGTTGGCTGCAGCCCTGGTAGTACAACTATAGGAGCGGTAAACCTACAGAGCCAGCAGGAAGGAATCTGGGTTACAGGACAGGGTACGGTAATGGCTATCCCCGATATTGTTACCCTGAGTTTAGGTGTTGAAGCTCAGGAGGCAAGCGTAGCCGAGGCGCAGGACAAAGCATCCGGAGCCATGGAGGAGGTCATGACAGCGCTGACCGATAGCGGGGTGGCCGGTGAAGATATCCAGACCCAGTATTTTAACATCCGTCAAATAACAAGATGGGATGGGAAGGAAGAAGAGGAAATTGTAGTCGGCTATCAAGTAACCAATGTGGTAACGGCCAAGATAAGGGTTATAGAAGAGGTTGGCGCCATAATTGATGCTGTAGTCGAGGCTGGCGGAGACTTCACCCGGATAAACAGCATAAGCTTTTCTGTAGATGACCCCTCAGACTACTATGCACAAGCCAGAGAAAAGGCAGTAACCGAGGCTAAAGCTAAGGCAGAGCAGCTGAGCGAGTTGGCTGGTGTTACCTTGGGGAAACCAACCTACATCTCCGAGGGCACTTTATCCCCTATCTACTCACATGATTATATGTATGGAATAGAAAAAGCAGCCTCTGAGACACCAATCAGCCCCGGTGAGATAGAGATTAGTCTTACTATTCAGGTAGCCTATGCTACCCTGGACTGACAAAGAAATCCCTAAGACGGAATGAAGATGCAATCAGACGAAGCGGTTTTTCACAAAGACAGAGCAATTTCAGTGACCACAAGAGTTAAATTACAGGAGGTAAACATCATGAAGGTTCTAAAAATAGCCGGGGTGTCGATACTGGCCCTAGGCCTAGCGCTAGGAGCAGCTTCCCCCATACTGGCAGCCTCAGGGTCGGCATCACCACAGGCCAGCGATACATCAACCAAGGTATTGCAAGGCGAGGTAGTCAGCATTGATGAGGCAGGGCAGGAATTCTTTGTTATTCAATCAGGGGAAGAAGAGATTACCATATCGGTCGACAGCGAAACCAAATACTTCAAAGCACCCGTAGCCAAGCAAGCCGTCACCATGACTCAATCACGGATGGAGCTAAGACAACTTGAGAAGACGGAAGGAGTGGAGGCTGACCAAAAGCCAATCTTGAGACGGGTAAGAGCCCGGGAGCAAGCTACGGAATCAGCCCTCCGCTGCCAGGATGAAGGGGCAAGACAGCAACTGAGGAATGAGCTAACCGAGACCTGTCCGCTGGGCCAAGAGGCTAGCTTCGAAGACATCGCCATCGGCAACCGGGTAGTAGTACGGACAGTGCTAGGCGAAGATAACCCACTGGCTAAAGTAGTAATGATTATAAAGCCAACTGCTTATAAGCATGTCACCGGCACCATCACCGATATTTCCCCGTCAGCTAAAACCATCACCATAGCCCCAGCCGACGGGAGCGATAATGTCATCCTGGGCTACAGCGAGAAAACCCGCTTCACCCTGCGTGGCAGTCCCAGGCTGGAGGAGGGACAATCTGCCGGTGCCGTCTATGATAACAAGATGATAGCCAAGAGGGTGTCGGCACCAATAGAGGTGACTGAAGCAACCGATTGACCCAACCTATAGAGCGCAAATACCAAATAGGGGAATCTCCCGTCGAGGTTCCCCTTTCTATTTTGCCCTCACCCCCGTGAAATGTGCTACAATAACTCTCAAATCAGGACTACTCTCAAGGGGTTGGAAACTTGCCTTACTATGTGCGGCTGATGCATGAGAAAGACACCTCTCAGGTCAGCGAGATAGACCGTGAATCCTTCCCAACTCAACTGCCACCAGCCAACTACCAACGCGAGCTGCAAAATCAATTAGCCCATTATATTGTAGCCTGCGATGGGGGGGAAACAGCTGCGAGTTCTGATGCAGAAGCCCTGCCAAGGAAAGCCTTATACCGGCTGGCATCCAGGGCAAGGCGGTTGTTCAATCGTCATTTCTCCAGCCACGGGCTACCTCCATTGGACAAAGAGTATATCATCGGTTTCGCCGGCATCTGGATTATGGCTGATGAAGCCCATATAACCAATATTGCGGTGCGAGAGCTCTATCGCCACCGGGGAATAGGGGAAGCGCTACTCATATCTGTTATAGACCTGTCGGTAAAGCTAAACGCCCGTATCGTTACTCTGGAGGTGCGTGCTTCCAACATCGGAGCCCAGAATCTCTATCGCAAGTACGGCTTTGTCCAGGTAGGTCTACGCCGCGGCTACTATATAGAAAATAAAGAAGACGCTGTGTTGATGTCCACCGAGAATATCGCCTCAGCCTCTTTTCAGGCACACCTCCAGCAGTTAAGGCAAGCCCACTCTGGAAAATGGGGATAGCCCTCTATCAAACCGGGGGTAAAGACCGCCAGTATATCACCTTCCAAGTCAATCCCACCGCCTATCTGCCTTTTCTTAACAGAAGGCAGATATTCCGGGAGAACAGCTTTATCGGAAAGTGATGTGAGCCTTCGGGGAAGGATTTAAGCACCTGAAAGCCAGTCTTCTTTACCAGCTTATCCAGCTCACGGTAGGAGAACAGGTAGTAATAGCGATACAAGGTCTCATCCTTTGTCCGCCAGGGCGCAACTACCTCTCTCGGCTTAAACCAGAACCTCGGCTGCCAGCGGTTCCACACGGTGATGAGGGCCTCGCCACCGGGTCTTAATACCCGCCTCAACTCATTCAAGGCTGCCTGTCTCTCCTCCTCACCCTTTACATGGTGGTAGGTAGCCACTGAGATTACCCAGTCAAAGGTGTCATTGGTGTAGGGGAGACAGCAAACATCAGCCAGAGACAGGTTTGCGGTAAAATTGAACTTCCGGGAGTATTTTCGGGCAAACCTCAGCATCTCAAGGGAAAAGTCCAAGCCGTAGAGGTCAAAACCCTGCCTGAAGGGTAGAAAATCTGGGCCATGGGCACAGCCGACATTGAGCAGCCTGCCCCCCTGCCAGCGGTGCGCCAGCGCCTCCAGCTCGCTACGGAATATAGACCAGTGCCTGAAGTTATACCAGCCCGGGGCTATCCGGTCAAAGACCTCTTTAGTCACCCTATCCCCCTCACAAGGAGACTTGCCCATCTCAACCTCGCCAGCAAAAGAGATTACTCGGTTGTTGGCATAAACTTAAATCTGATAAACTGTTTCAAGAGTATACTATGAAAAAATTTGCCAGGACAATATCAGGAGTCACGCCGGTAGCGGTTATGACCCAGCCACTAAGATGCCCGGGGCAGTGCATATACTGCCCTACCTACTCGGCTACTCCCCAGAGCTACACCCCGGAGTCACCGGCGGTGTTACGAGGTAAGAAGTGCGGCTACGATGCCGGGAAGCAGATTGAGCTGAGACTAAAGGCTCTATCCGATATGGGGCACCCCACAGATAAGATTGAGCTAATAATAATGGGCGGCACCTTCCTGGCCTACCCCAAGGACTATCAATACCGGTTTATCAAGGACTGCTTTGATGCCCTAAACGGCAAGGAGTCGGCTACACTGGAAGAGGCAAAGCTCTTTAACGAAACTGCCGAGCATCGCTGCACCGGGCTGTGCATAGAAACCAGACCCGACTGGTGCGGGCAGGAAGAAATAGACAGGATGCTCAACTTCGGTACCACCCGGGTGGAGCTCGGGGTTCAGACCCTGGATGATGAAATCTACCGTCTGGTAAAGAGAGGGCACAAGGTAGAGGATGTGGTTAAAGCCACCACACTGCTCAAGGAGCACGGCTTCAAGGTGCACTATCACTGGATGCCGGGGCTGCCCGGCTCAACCCCGGAGGAGGATTTAGAGCTATCCGGGCAGCTATTCAGCGACGCCCGCTTCAGACCAGACGGCTTGAAGCTATACCCCACCATGGTGATAGAGGGCACTGAGCTGGAAAGGTGGTACCGGGATAAACGCTACCAGCCCTATGATGACGATACTATGATTAACCTGATTAGCCATATCAAGTCCATTGTTCCAAGGTATGTCAGAATCTCAAGGGTGCTGCGCGACATCCCGGCCAAGTTTATTATGGGCGGACTAAAGGACTCACTGCGGGACGTGGTCAGACAGCGAATGAAGCAGCAATCAATTGAGTGCCAGTGCATCCGGTGCCGGGAGTACGGTCACCGCTCAAAGAATGGCTGGGAGATAGGTGAACCCCGGCTGGTGAAAATGGACTACGAGGCTTCAGGAGGCAAGGAAATCTTCCTGTCCTTCGAGGACGAAAAGGGAACGCTATTCGGCCTGCTGCGGCTCAGGATCCAATCCAAGCCCATAGCCAGTTTAGGGCAAAAGACCAATGGAAATCTAGCCATAATAAGAGAGCTACATGTATATGGCCATGAGGTTTCTCTGAAGCAGCAAGACCCCACCGCCGCCCAGCACAAGGGACTAGGGAAGGCACTGCTAAGGGAAGCCGAGCGGATTGCTTGTGAAGAGTTTCAAGCGCCACAGATGGTGGTTTTGAGTGGAGTTGGCGCCAAAGAATACTACCGTTCCGAGTTTGGCTACAACTCGCAGGGCGACTATATGGTCAAGAGCCTCCCCACGCAGTAGGCAGGATTTAAGACCTACCCCATCTTCTCCAGATGGGCAAAGCTAAGGAGCAGTTTTTTGACCCCTCCCCCCCTGAAAGCAACCACCACCTCGCTATCATCCTTTACCGGCTGACAGCTTACCACCACCCCTTCACCGAACTGGGTATGGTGGACACGGTCACCCGTATTTAGCTCAGGAACAACGAAACCATGCTCCGCGGTTTCATCACAGGAATCCACCGCCCCGGCTACCTGGCTCTCCTCCCCCTGCCACCAGTCACCACCCGAAATCAGGTGCCGCGGTATATCCTCCAGGAACCGCGATGGTCTGTTTGCCGTGCTACTCCCCATCAGGCTACGGCGGAAGGCACGAACCAGATACAATTTCTTCTTGGCTCTGGTGATACCCACATAACACAACCGCCTCTCCTCCTCCATCTGGGCCGGGTCGTCAAAAGACCTGAAATGGGGCAGGATTCCATCCTCCATACCCACAATGAACACCACCGGGAACTCCAGCCCCTTGGCCTGATGCAGGGTAATCAGGGTCACTCCAGCCATATTCTCATCAAGCCCGTCCACATCAGATACCAGAGCCACCCCCTCCAGGAAGGCAGTCAAACCCTCAGCGGGGGTCAAATCACGATACTGCTGGGCTACAGTGCGAAGCTCAAGGATATTCTCCCAGCGCTCCTCTCCATCCATCCCACCCAATATATACTCCCTGTAGCCAGAGCTTTCCACAACCAATTCCAGTAAATCAACCAGATTCAGCTCCCGACTGCGGGTAATAAACTCCTCTATCAGGTTTAGAAAGGTAGCCAGTGCCCGGCTGATATGGGGGCTAAAGGACGGCTTCTCACCCCCCTGCCCGGTTACAAGCTGTAACGCCTTGTATTCGGAGATACCATTGGACCTCGCCCAGCCGGATAGCCTGCCCTGCGTCTGCCGCCCGATACCACGCCCGGGGACATTTATCATCCTTAACAGGCTAACACTGTCATGAGGATTCTGGATAAGCCTGAGATAGGCAATAATATCCTTAATCTCCCGCCGTTCATAGAAACGAGTACCGGCTACCAGCTTATAGGGCGTTCCGGAACGAACAAATGCCTCTTCAAGGGCTCTTGACTGGGCATTAGTACGATACATCACCGCACAGTCATTCAGGCTAGCCTCCCCCCGCTCCACCAGGCTCTCTACCTCCCTAACCACAAACCGGGCTTCCTCCTGCTCGGTATATGCCTCAACCACCGTTGTCAGCTCACCCGGCTCATTATCCGTCCATAACTCCTTGGGTTTACGCCGCTGGTTGGCCGAGATTACACAGGATGCCATCTCCAGAATCTTCTTCGTCGAACGGTAGTTCTGCTCCAGCAACACCACCTTAGCCTCAGGGTAGCTCCTCTCAAAACTGAGAATATTGCTCGGGTCAGCGAACCGCCACGAGTAAATCGATTGGTCAGGGTCACCGACAACACATATATTGCGATGCCTCCCGGATAGCAACTTCACCAGTTCATACTGGGTCAGGTTGGTATCCTGAAACTCGTCCACCTGGACATGCAGGTATCTTGACTGGTATCCAGACAAAACCTCAGGGCTACTTCTGAACAGCTGCACCGCCTTCATCAACAGGTCATCAAAGTCCAGGGCATTGCTCCCGGTCAACAGCTGCTGATAGCGCTCATAGACCCGCTGCACCACCTCATCAAAGTAGCTACGGCTGTGCTGAACACAGTCCTGCGGGGTTAACATACGGCTCTTAGCCGCGGAAATGGCTGAGGCTATAGCCCGGGGGGCATACTGCTTGGGGTCAAAACCTATCTCTTGAATACCCCGTTTTATCAAGCTGAGCTGGTCTTCATCATCATAGATTACAAATCTGGGGTCAACGCCCATCGCCTTGCCATCCCGCCGCAGGATACGAGCACAGATGGCGTGAAAAGTACCCAGGGTCAAATCTCCTGCCGAGTCGCTGACCAGGTGTTGAAGCCTCGCCTCCATCTCCCTGGCGGCTTTATTGGTGAAGGTAACCGCCATAATGCGGTGGGGGCTGACCCCGCAAACCTTAATGAGATAGGCTACCCGATGGGTAATAACCCTGGTCTTGCCGCTGCCCGGACCGGCCAAAATCAGCAGTGGCCCCTGAGTTATCTCTACTGCTTCCCTCTGGGCCGGGTTAAGCCCCGCTAGAATATCCATTCAACCCATTATAAGCTCTGGAGCGGGGGAGTTCAAAGGAGGAGCATCTTCCCGATATATATGGTTAAAGCCCGGGTAAGAAATCATTTTGAAAGGAGAGGAATAAATGTGCTTCAGTTGACATACTGGACTTATTTTTAGATAATCTCATTTATCATGCCTAGATATAATAATTATGCGTTTATTGATGGAGCAAATCTACACATAACTTATGAGTATTTAGATTGGAAACTTGATTACGGAAAGCTGTTAAATTACTTAAGAAAGAGGCTAAATGTTGGAGTCGCCTATTATTTCATAGGTAACACGCCAGATAATCAAGACCTCTATACCAACCTAGAATCATTTGGATATACAGTCAGACTAAAGGAACCATCTCCATTTACTACAGAAGCTGAAGTATGTCCAGAATGTGGTAAGATTATCACGCCCGCAAAGCAGAAATATAAAGCTGATGTTGATTCATATTTAACCATGCAAGTTATGTCCGATATGCACAATTTTGACAAAGCCGTGTTAATTTCTAGTGATGGAGACTATGATAATCTAGTAAAAAGACTTATAAACCAGAATAAATTAAGATTAGTGTTTGCACCATGCAAAGCGGGATGCTCTTGGTTGTTAAAGAGCATCGCTCATGGTAGAATAGCATTTATTGATGATTACAGAAATGAAGTGGAAAAAATCTGAGAGGTAACCCTATGGGACTTAATACCCATAAGATGACCTCCCTTCATGATACAGTAATATTATAACACATTTGTCAATACTCGCTCAAACTTTCAACTGCAAAATTTCCTCAACAGTCCAAATGCGATTAGTTATTCCCGCTACCATCGCTGGTGTTCTAGGATACGGATTAGCCAGCGTCTTATGAGGTCTGGCAAAGTTGTAATACTTGCTGAAACTCCGCACGCTATTGACAAACGGTAAATACTGCGCTACATTTATGCCCAAACTGAATAGCTAAAGGCTGTGAACAAGACTAGTATGCTTCCAGCGAGGCACAGAGAGTCGGGCAAGGTGTGAGCCGATGTCGGCGCAGAAGTTGAATGGACTTGGGAGCCGCAAACCGAAAGCTTCCAGACCGGTAAGCGAGTAGGCTTTGTCGCCGGGGAAGCGTTATCAAGTCCTAGGGTATTGAGCTAGACATTTTATATCTATCCTCTGTACCTGCTAAAGATAAGTCAATTCCTGTGTGCGGAGTTGGCTAAGAAGGGTGGTACCGCGGAAGTGAACCTCCTGCCCCTTTAAGGGACGGGGGGTTTTTTGATAAGGAGGAAGCAATATGTTTACTATGTCATGGAGGTGGCCCCTCTGGGGCAGATAACTTAAGATACCAATCCGATAACAATAGACAAAAAAACTAAAAGGAGGCTAAAAAGTGGAGAGAACAAGGTTTACCCTTGACGAAAATGAAATGCCAAGTCACTGGTATAACATCCAGGCCGACCTGCCAGAGCCACTGCCACCGGTTCTGCACCCAGCCACGGGAAAACCGGTAACCCCGGATGACCTAGCACCTCTGTTCCCTATGGAGCTAATCAAGCAGGAGGTGAGCACCGAGCGCTGGGTCGAAATCCCCGATGAGGTGCGGGATGTCTACAGGCTGTGGAGACCTACGACCCTGTTCCGGGCACACAGGTTAGAGAAAGCCCTGGACACGCCGGCCAAGATTTTCTACAAATATGAAGGGTCAAGCCCTCCCGGAAGTCACAAGCCCAACACCGCGGTAGCCCAGGCCTACTACAATAAAATGGAGGGGGTCAAGCGCATCACCACCGAGACCGGAGCCGGGCAGTGGGGGAGCGCCCTATCTTTTGGTTGCGCCACCTTCGGTATTGAGTGTAAGGTCTATATGGTCGCCATCAGCTATCACCAGAAACCCTACCGTCGGATTATGATGGAGACCTGGGGAGCAAAATGTGTGCCCAGCCCCAGCCCGGATACCAAGGTAGGACGAGACATGCTGGCCAAAGACCCTGATTGCCCCGGTAGTCTGGGGCTGGCCATCAGTGAAGCGGTAGAAGACTGCATAAATCGCGATGACACCCACTATGCCCTGGGCAGCGTGCTTAACCATGTTCTGCTGCACCAGACTGTCATTGGCTTAGAGGCAAGGCAAGTGATGATGGAGAAGGCAGATGCCTACCCGGATATTATCGTTGGCTGTATCGGCGGCGGCTCAAACTTTGCCGGGCTATACCTGCCCTTCGTCAAGGACAAGATTGACGGGACAAAGCCAGACCTGCGCATCATCAATGTCGAGCCGACAAGCTGCCCTACCCTGACCAAAGGCCCGTATGCCTATGACTTTGGTGATTCAGCCGGATTTACCCCCCTGCTCATGATGTATACCCTCGGCCACGGCTTTATCCCACCCCCGGTCCACGCCGGAGGCTTGCGCTATCACGGGATGGCTCCCATTATATGCCACCTGTACAGATTAGGGCTGGTCGAAGCCAGAGCCGAGCATCAACTCGCCACCTTCAAGGCCGGGATAACCTTTGCCCGCACCGAGGGTATTATCAGCGCCCCGGAACCCAATCATGCTATCAAGGTAGTCATTGATGAAGCCCTCAAGTGCCGGGAATCCGGCGAATCAAAGACTATCCTGCTGGCTCACAGCGGACACGGGCATGTTGATATGGCTGCCTATGATGCCTATCTCTCAGGCAAACTCCAGGACTATGAATACCCCAAGGAGAAGGTAGAGGAGGCACTGGCTCAATTACCCAAGGTGCCTGCGGCATAAGCAAATAGTCAGGCTAAGGGGGCCGGGACCGAGCCTGGCCCCCTTACTTTTGCCCCGACCTTACCCCCGCGCTATAATAGAATCGGCAATGAGAAAAGCAAATATAAAGTACCTGGTTCTTTCCCTTCTCCTGATATTATCTTGCACACTAGGAACAAGCTGCTCATGTAGCTGCGCCTTCTCCCCTGCCGACAACTCCGGCTCGCCACCACCAAGCTCATCAGACAATCACACCGCCACCCCCATTGACCCCGACTGGACATTGCCAGCTGCTGCCAGCAATGTACCGCTACTACCCGATATTGCCAGTGTAGTCGCCAAGGTCAAGCCCTCGGTGGTGGCTATCAATACCGAGGTTACAGCCTATGACTTCTTTGGCCAGCCGTCCTCACAGTTAGGGGCGGGTTCAGGATGGATTATAAGGGATGATGGGATTATCGTAACCAATAACCATGTGGTTGAGGGGGCTGAGAGCATCACCGTAACCCTGGATGACGGCAGAATCTTCCCGGTAGACCTAGATAAGGTAGCCACCGACTCACTAACCGATTTGGCCGTGCTCAAGATTGACGCTGAAAACCTGGTAGCGGCTGACAGGGGAGATTCCTCCCAATTGCATGTCGGTGACTGGTTGGTAGCCATTGGTAACTCGCTGGGAATGGGGCTGAGCGCCACGGAAGGCATAGTCAGTCATCTGGGAGTTTCGCTGTCGTTATCCTCGGGGCAAACCCTGTATGACCTTATCGGAACCAGTGCCCCTATCAATCCCGGTAACAGCGGTGGGCCCCTGGTCAATATGGCAGGAGAGGTGATTGGCATCACCGGCGCCAAGGTTGCCAGTGTTGAAGTGGAAGGCGTAGCCTACGCCATAAGCACCAAGACCGCCGACCCGATTATTGAAGAGCTGGTTAACCATGGTTATGTAACCCGTTCCTACCTCGGGGTGGAAGAACTCCTGACCGTAGACGCCAGGGTAGCCTCGTGGTATGACCTGAGTGTAAGCACAGGGGTGCTGGTCAGAGCCATACTCCAGAACAGCCCGGCACATGAAGCCG
>DAOUMH010000064.1:0-21156 GCA_034411815.1 Dehalococcoidales bacterium
CCCTTTTTTCAACACCACATTGAGAAACGGCAAGGATTTCTACCTGCGAACTTCCCTTTTCCATAACCTATGGAAGTCCTTTATATCATCTATTATCTGCTTGCAGGCGGCGAAAGCCGGCCCCCGGTGAGACGCCGAGATAGCTACCAGCAGAATATTCTCTGATATACCCAGGAATCCAACCCTATGCACTATTGCCACATCCTCCACATCAAATCCATCAATAGCCCTTTCCCTTATCTCCCCCAGTTTCTGGATAACACTAGGGTTTTTATCATCCCCGAACTCCAGTCCGATTCCCTCAGGGAACTCACGCACTGTACCCAGATAGGTCAGTATGGCACCTATCTTCGGGCTCTTCATCTGCCTAGCTACTTCATCCACGGATAAGTCTTCGCTTCTTATTTCTATCATCTCAATATGCCTCTTACGATGACATCAATCGCCTCTGCCTCATTCAGGCCTCTTGCCATCAATGTTTGCATCTGCTTCTTATCTACACTCCCTATCGCTGCTTCGTGAGTAACCTTGGCCTGTCTATCATTCACATGCACCACCGGTATCGCCTTCGCTATTACTCCCTCCCCATTCACGATTTCGAGACAATCAACATGACCTCTGGCAAAGGGGGCATTACCATATGTCTCACCCCTGACCACTGCCTGAGCATTATCATTCAACACCAGCCGACTCTTTGCCAAACCCCTAGCCTCTTTGCCTTCCAGATAGACCCTCTCTGTAATCCTTATGTCATCCTCTTTCTTGCCAGAGACCTTCACCATAAGCTCGCTATTGCTTCTTTCTTCACCAAAAACCTCAAAATTGTAGTCCAGCATGCCGACACAACCCTGGATGAGGGTAAAGGTGCTACTATAAACACCTCCCTTGCCCACTCTAACCTTTGCCTCTGGAATAACCTTAACCCCACCGGACTCACCATGATAATGGGTTTCATGATAACTGAATTTAGCATCATCCCCGATACTTATGTCAGCATCCATCTTGTGCACCACATCAACGGCACTGGGGAAAATACAATGGGCAATGACACTTACCTCACTGCCGGCCTGCGCCTCCACCCTCAGCTTGATTTCTTGCAAGCCCTCCTCAGGCAAAACACCAAAGCACAAATGGACAGGGTATTCAATCCTCGCTCCTGCCTCCACCGAAAAGCAGACATTGACGCCAGTCTCTGTCTCCTCTGTCTCCAACCTTATCCCTTCAGCCTCGTTAGCACTGAGAACCCTATTTTGATGGATAACAAGATTGCCTGATTCCTTGCTGGCCAAGGCATCCAGGTTACCTCCCGCTTTGCCATAGGCTTCAAGCATCGCTTCATATTCCCTGACAAAAACCATCGTTCAAGAACCTCTTTAATACACCGGAATATTGATATGATTACACGTCTGGCAATTACTCTTAAACCACTGGCACATTTCCCCAGGCGAGCCGACATTAATTATCTCGCCGGCACACATTATTGACACCTCATCGGCCACACTCACCGCCTCCTCACTATGCGTAATCAGAAGCACTCCTGTGTCCTGCTTCCCCATCTCGGCTATACCATTCATGATATGGGGCAATGATACCGTATCTATGCCAGAATCGGGTTCATCTAGAATAGCCAACTTCGGCTTCATTGCCAGAACAGAGGCAAGCTCCACCCTCTGCCTCTCACCCCCGCTCAGCGTCACATCAACGGCCCGATCCAGATACTCGGCCGGGGGAAGCCCAACCATCCAAAGGTAATTCTCAATCTCGCCCAGACTCAAGTTCCCACGTAGGTTCAGATACTCCCTTACGCTCAGCCCCTCAAACCCTGCCGGATCCTGCCAGGCTAGGGTTATATCCAGTTTTGCCCTTTCTGAAATCGGTAATCGGGTAATATCCCGACCCTCAAATATTATGCTCCCTTCATCGGGGCAACCTATCCCCATTATCAAGTTAGCCAGCATCGTCTTTCCTGTCCCATTTACCCCCAATAAGCCGTGTATCTTCCCCGGCTTCACCTCCAGATTTAAACCATTAATTATGGTTTTGCCATCAAGCACTAACTTAAGGCCTTTTATCTCCAGCATTTGTTGCACCTCTGTTTTCCCTTGCAATCAGCACAGCCTGCAAGGGGGATTGTTAGTAACCAAGATATGAACTGCCGCCCCACCGCGGTGGTCAGAATGGCAATCAACCAATATAGGGGGTTGGACTCGGTTCACCTACTCATGGCTCCCGCTCAGATACCGGGGTGAGAGGGGCATCCGGACGGTCAACAAAGTCATACTATCACAAAAAGCACAGGCTGTCCAACCAGACACGAGGGGAGTCTAGAGGCGAAAAGGTATCAGGGCTAGCTGAAAACGCTCCTGTCTAAGACATTAACTGGAGCCAGCGAATGGATTCGAACCATCGACCGGCGGTTTACGAAACCGCTGCTCTACCATCTGAGCTACGCTGGCACGCAATCGTGAACCTCCCCGTTTTGACGTTCGTTTGACGCTCAGCCAACCCTGCATCCCATTTATTATATGCGAAGAGGTGGCTGTGGTAAAGAAGCGGTAGCGGGCGGATTCGAACCGGTGGCCAAAAATACTATCAGGCATTTTGGCATTTTCCCTAAGGTTGACTTGAAATAATAATATAATTAAGCTGATTGAGGGAAGAATAATGCTGAAAAGACTGATACGTTTTTTGAATGGGGGAATGCCAAAGAATGCAAAAGTTCATTAACCGTTGGCTTCTTATCAAACCCGCTGTGCGAAGCGTAACTGAATTACCGATAATCATTCTATTGGGCGTATTGGGTGAGATATTCTCATGGTACAGAATACCTTTATCACCCTATTCCAACATCGTTGGTGGGGTAATCTTATTTGGGGCCTTGATGGTACATATGTATTGTCATCGGATACACAAACAGGCTCCTGAACATTCCCAGCAAATTAGGGAACTCGTCCAGAGGGGGATTTTCCTCAAAATACGTCACCCCATGTATTTGAGCTTGATTCTGATGTATCTTGGTTTAGCCCTTGCCTGGGGAGTAGTCTGGATGCTCGTGCCTGCGGTTTTCTTTTCAATATTTACTGTGTTCATCGCCATTAGGGAAGAGGCTTTCATGTTGCAGAAGTTCGGGAGTCAGTATGAGAGTTATACGCATAAAGTTCCCTGGCGATTCATCCCCAGGATATTTTAGGGAATAGACTAGAGATAATAGCGGTAGAACAGTAGCGCGAGTGTAATCGATATAAAATACGACCGACCTTACCCCAGCTATTATATGCGAAGAAGTGGCCGCGGTAAAGGCTACGCTGGCCATCCCCAAGTATAGCATAAAGCCAGACAATCATTGAACAGGAAACGGCTTACCCGCTCCCGCAATGACCTTTCAGTAACTCCAGCCCCTTACCCCCTGATAAGTAACTGCCAAATACCTCGTTTGACGCCTAAATAGGGTTATGATAGTATTAATCTAAATTACCGAGGGTTACCTTAAACCCCCTTTATCTATTCCTTGACTATCTAAAGTTTATATAATGCTAGTAATCCTGCACAGGTAAAGAAACTATGCGCTTAGAAGAAGAGCTAGCTAAATCATCACCTAATAAAGATATGCTCCTAACCATCGGGGTTTTTGACGGGGTTCATATCGGTCACAGATACCTGATCTCACAGCTAACGGAGCAGGCCAGACAACAAAACCTGCTCAGCGGGGTAATAACCTTCCGCCGGCACCCTCAAGAAGTACTGTCACCGCAAACCAAGCTTCCCTTCCTGACCAGCTTAGCTGAAAGAACCCGCCTCCTCAAAAACGAAGGCGTCGAAGCCGTCATCACCCTGCCCTTCACTCATGAGTTAGCCGAAATCAGCGCCCGTCAATTTGTAACCCTGCTACAGAAACACCTGAGAATGCGAGGCATGGTAATTGGACCCGATTTCGCCCTAGGTCGAAACCGGGAAGGTGATGCTAATACCCTCCGTCAACTGGGACAGGAGATTGGCTTCAGCGTAACCGTCACACCCCCTATGATGGTAAATGGCGAAGTGGCAAGCAGCACCGCTATCAGAAAGGCCCTAGACGTTGGAGATATGGGGAAGGTATCTAATCTAATGGGTCATGCCTTCAGCCTTCAAGGCCGTGTAACCATCGGCAACAGCCGAGGTATAGGCTTCCCCACAGCCAACTTGGATATAGACTCAAAGTATGCCCTCCCCACAGAGGGGGTTTACGCCACCCTGGCCCATATTGACAGGAAAGCCTACCAATCAATGACCAACATCGGCAAGTGTCCTACTTTCGGTGATAATGAGCGCACGGTAGAGGTTTATGTCCTCAACTATCAAGGTAACCTGTATAGACACGAGCTAAAAATTGATATCATAGAGCGGCTTCGCAACGAGAAGCAATTTGACACTGTAGAGGAACTAAAACAACAGATAATAGAGGATATAAAACAAGGCAAAGCCATATTAGACGCCCAAGGCAACAACCAACCATGAATACCGATGAAAAAGCCATAGTTAACCCGGATATGGAACACCTGCTAAGGCGAGGGGTAGCTGAAATTATAGTCGAAAAGGAGACGGTAGAACTGCTGCGCTCCGGTAAGAAGCTACGGCTAAAAGAGGGCTTCGACCCCAGCTTCCCCGACATCCACTTAGGCCATATGGTAACACTAAGGAAGCTACGCCAGTTCCAGGAGCTGGGACATCAGGTCGTCCTCATCGTTGGTGACTGGACGGCCCAGATTGGCGACCCGAGCAGTGCCTCCGTTACCCGACCCATGCTATCCGCCAAGCAGGTCAAGGCTAACGCCGAAACCTACATGCAACAGTTCTTCAAGGTGGTTGACAGAGAAAAGACAGAGGTAAGATGGCAGAGTGAGTGGTTCGGCAAGTTTACTCTGGCTGATATTATTCAGCTCACCAGCAAGTTCACCATAGCCCAGTTGATGGCCAGGGAGGACTTCAGCAACAGATATAACGCTGGACAACCTATTGCCATAACCGAACTACTCTACCCGCTACTCCAGGCCTACGACTCAATGGCTGTCCAGGCTGATATAGAGTTCGGCGGTATCGACCAGAAGTTCAATCTGCTGGTCGGGAGAGAGCTTCAATCTATGATAGGACAACAGCCACAGCAATGCTTTATGACCCCTCTTCTTGTTGGTACCGATGGCAGCCGTAAGATGAGCAAGAGCCTGGGTAACTACATCGGCATCACCGAGCCGCCTAACGAGATATACGGCAAGGTAATGTCCATTCCCGACAGCCTCACTATGGACTACTTTGAACTAATCACTGACATTCCCGACAGGGAACTGGAAGAGTTCAGGCAAGCACTTAAAAATGAAACCGTTAATCCGATGACGCTCAAGAAGCGGCTAGCCAGAGAGA
Source organism: Dehalococcoidales bacterium (assembly GCA_034411815.1). Classification (GTDB taxonomy): domain Bacteria; phylum Chloroflexota; class Dehalococcoidia; order Dehalococcoidales; family DAOWJC01; genus W53-108. Next base: position 5,395 of record DAOUMH010000064.1, read on the forward strand.
TTGTAACCCAGCTTTATAGACAAAAGGCAGCCAACGAAGCTGAGGAGTACTTTATCAAGGTAGTCCAGAAGCAGGAGATTCCCGATGATATACCCGTCACCATCACCGGCAGCGTATTAGACAGGATTCGCAGTTTATCCGACCTGTCACCCCAGCAGATTGAGGATTCGTATGTTGATATCAGCAAACTGCTTGTGGAAATAGGCTGGACCAAGAGCCGTAGCGAGGCTAACCGACTCATTGCCCAGGGAGCTGTTACTATAGATGGCAAGAAGATTTCCAGCAACATAGCCTGCGTGAAAAGTGGCAACATTATCAAAGCAGGTAAACGCCGCTTTGCTAGAGTGATGAATAGTGATACACTAACACAGTAAAGGAGACAAGATGGAAAATTTGCGCATACCGGGCCCCACTCCCCTGCCTGATGAAATCCTTCAGACGATGACCAAGCAGATGATAAACCATCGAGGCGAGGAATTCGGGCAGATGATAAACAGGGTAACGACCGGCATAAAACAAATATTCCAGACTAAAAACGACGTTTTTCTGCTTACCGGTTCGGGGACGGGCGGTCTAGAAGCAGCTGTTGTTAATACCCTATCCCCTGGAGACAAGGTATTATCAGTATCTGTCGGCGTCTTTGGAGAGCGCTTTGCCACCATTGCCCGACAATTCGGGGCTGAGATAATCCCGCTTCGGTTCGAGTGGGGCAAACCAGCTAACGCCGATGATGTTCGCCAAGCCCTGCAAGCCGAGCCAAAAATCAAGGCGGTATTGGTTACCCATAATGAGACCTCCACCGGCGTTACCAATGACCTAGCTTCAATCAGCTCTGTAGTCAAGGAATTTGATAAGCTACTGCTGGTTGATGCCATCAGTGGCTTGGGCTCAATCAACCTGCCCGTAGACGACTGGCACTGCGACGTCACCGTCACCGCCTCACAGAAGGGGTGGATGGCTCCTCCCGGACTAGCCATGATTAGTGTGAGCCAAGAGGCATGGCAAGCACACTCGAAAGCCAAGATGCCCCGCTTTTACTGGGATTTCACCCAAGCCAGAAGCTACCTGGAAAAGAAACAGACACCGTGGACACCGGCTATTTCCACGGTATTTGCTCTAGCGACATCACTGGAGATGATGCTGAAAGAGGGGCTAGATAATATAATAGCCCGACACGCCAGGGTCAGCAAAGCGACCCGCGATGGGGTAAAATCACTAGGGCTATCCCTCTTCGCCGAAGAAAGCCATGCCTCCAATACGGTTACCGCAGTAGCTGCTCCAGAAGGGCTTGATACCAAAAAGATGCTCAAAATCCTCAGGGAGGAGCATCAGATTGTGCTCGCCGGTGGCCAGCAAAGCCTGGACGGCAAGATATTCCGCATCGGTCATCTAGGCTGGGTAAGCGAGGACAACATTAAAAGGGTAATCTCAGCCCTGAAGCTGGTACTGCCACAAGCCGGGTTTAAGGAGTAGGAACTAAAATGAAGGTTCTAGTTACCGAGCCTGTTGCTGAAGAGGGACTGGATATTCTGCGCAGTCACGCCCAGGTGGATATTAAGCTGAAGCTTACACCAGGGGAACTTATATCCACCATCGGTGAATACGAAGCTCTGGTAGTGCGCAGCCAGACCCAGGTCTCGGCTGAGGTTATCCGTGCTGGCAAAAGGCTTCAGGTCATCGGCCGGGCTGGCGTTGGCGTCGATAACATTGATGTGGACGAGGCAACCCGGCAGGGCATCGTGGTGGTCAACGCCCCCACCGGCAATACCACCTCAGCCGCCGAGCACACCATTGCCCTCATGCTTGCCCTAGCCCGCCATATCCCTCAGGCTAATGCGGTGCTCAAATCAGGGGAATGGCGGAGGAGTGATTTCATAGGCACCGAGGTCAGAAACAAAACTCTGGGTATCATTGGCTTAGGTAAGGTAGGTTCGGAGGTAGCCAGGCGAGCCCACGGTCTGGACATGAAAACTATCGCCCACGACCCCTTTATCTCCGTTGACCTCGCCCATAAGTTGCAGGCAGAGCTTGTTCCCCTCAAGCAGCTAATCAAAGAGGCAGACTTCATTACCCTCCACCTACCACTAACGGCAACAACAAAGAGATTAATCGGAACCAGGGAGCTGGCTTTGGCTAAACCAACAGCCCGCATCATAAACTGCTCCCGGGGTGGGCTAATCGATGAGGAGGCACTGGTCAAGGCAATAAAAGAAAAAAGGGTGGCCGGTGCTGCCATTGATGTTTTTACCACCGAACCAGCTACCAAGAGCATCTTCTTCAAAGAGGATAATATAATTGTTACCCCTCACCTGGGAGCCTCCACCACCGAGGCTCAAGCCACGGCAGCCAAGGATGTAGCCAAGCAGATCATTGATGTATTCAAGGGGCAGCCAGCCAGATACTCGGTTAATGCTCCCCTCATCTCAACCGAAACCCTATCTATACTGGCACCATTCATAAAAGCAGCCTTTACGGCAGGCAAGCTGGTCAGTCAGCTAGCCGAGGGGCAGATGAACGCAATACAAGCTAAATATGATGGCGAGATTTCTAATTACGATACCAATGTTCTCAAGGCAACCATTCTTGAAGCACTGCTCGAGGGAGTAAGTGAGGAAAGAGTCAACCTGGTCAATGCCAACATACTGGCTGCACAGCGCGGCCTAACCATAGTAGAACAGAAGAAGGCTGCCTGCGAAAACTACGCCAGCCTTATTACTGTGGAAGTCACCACTGATAGCGGGGTTACCACTGTCGCCGCTACTGTAATGCGCGGTGAGACACACATCGTCCAGGTCAACAATCACTGGATTGATATTGTGCCCACCGGAGGCTACTTCTTGTTCAGCGACCACCGAGACCGCCCCGGACTTATCGGAGCCGTAGGCAAGATAACCGGCGACGCCGATATAAATATAAGCTACATGCACCTGAGTCGCCTTAAGTCCAGAGGCCAAGCCCTAATGATATTAGCCCTGGACGAACCCCTGCCTGAGAAGCAGCAGCAACAAATACTATCCCTCCCCGATGTATACACCGCCAAGCTGGTAAAGTTGTAGTTCCTTCCTTAACAAGCTAATGCCTGTCCCCGAGCCCCTCTCCTCCCCAACCAGCGCCTGCAAACCAACTCTTTGCCAAGATTCAAGCCCAAGTGATATAATTCTCTGCAGCCATATAATCAGACAATAAGGACCACAAAGGATGCAGAAGAAGCAAAATGAAAAATTCGTTGCCGTCATTGGCGGCAGTCAGTGTTCAACACAGGAAGCCAAGATAGCCGAAGCGGTAGGTCGCGAGCTAGGCAGACGAGGCGTCACCCTGATATGCGGTGGCCTGGGTGGAGTCATGGAGGCAGCCTGCAAAGGAGCCAGCTCAGAGGGTGGAGTAACCATTGGTATCCTCCCCGGCGATAACTACAAGCTAGCCAATCCCTATGTGCAAATTCCCATAGTCACCGGCATCGGCTATGCCAGGAACGTTGCTGTGGTCAAATCAGCCCGTGCCGTCATCGCTATCGGCGGCAGATACGGCACCCTATCTGAGATAAGCCACGCATTACAAAACGGCATCCCCGTTATTGGCCTTAATACCTGGTCATTGTCCAGAAATGGCCAGCCGGATAGCTCGATAATCCCGGCCCGAAACCCGACCGAGGCGGTAGAGAAAGCCCTTGAGCTAATTACAAGCCAGTAGCCAAATTGGCTCCAGGCTAGTAGAGGATTACTTATTAACCTTACCCCCCTTACCAAGGAGAAGGGGGGTAAGGGACAGGTTGCTAGACAACCCTAGGTTACAGGGAGGCAAGGTGTCAACTATTGATAATATTAGAGCCAGAGAAATCCTGGATTCCAGGGGTAACCCGACCATAGAGGTTGAGGTAGAGCTTTCTGACAGCACCACCGGTCAGGCAGCTGTGCCCTCTGGAGCCAGCACTGGCAAGCACGAGGCGGTAGAACTCCGGGATAGGGACAGCTCCAGATTTAACGGGCTGGGTGTTCTCCAAGCGGTAACCAACGTTAACCAGATCATAGCCAAAGCCATAACCGGGATGCTAGCTACCGACCAGGAAGCTGTTGACCACAAGCTGATAGAGCTTGATGGCACCGCTAACAAATCACACCTGGGAGCCAATGCCATCCTGGGAACATCGCTGGCCGTGGCTCGGGCTGCAGCCAAGCTACTTGATATGCCCCTGTTCCGCTATCTGGGCAAGGCAACCACCTACACCCTACCCGTACCGATGATGAACATCCTGAATGGCGGCAAACACGCCCTGGGTTCGACAGACTTCCAAGAGTTTATGGTAGTGCCTGCCGGAGCTAGCAGCTTCCATCACGCTCTCCAGATAGGCGCCGAGGTCTACGCCTCTCTGAAAGAGGTGCTTAAGGACAGAGGGCTGAATACCAATGTCGGCGACGAGGGCGGTTTTGCTCCCGCCCTGTCATCAAATAAACAGGCGATAGAGGCAATCCTGTCAGCTATTGAAAAAGCCGGCTACCAGCCAGGTAAGGATTGCTTCATTGCCCTGGACCCGGCAGCCAGCGAATTCTACAAGAACGGTCAATATAAGCTATCAAAGGAGGGTATTTCACTCAGTAACACCGAGATGGTTGATTATTATGTCAAGTGGGCATCTGCCTACCCCATAATCAGCCTGGAGGATGGGATGGCAGAGGATGACTGGGACGGCTGGCAACTCCTGACCGAGAAATTAGGCAGCAAGGTCCAGCTTGTTGGTGATGACCTCTACGCCACCAATGTAAACCGCCTAAGCAAAGGCATCAGTCTAAAAGCATCTACCTCCATTCTCATCAAACCCAACCAAATCGGCACACTCACCGAGACAATCGCCGCTATCCAGATGGCAAAGCAGGCAGGCTGGACAGCAATAGTAAGCCACCGCTCAGGTGAGACCGAGGACACCACCATAGCTGACCTGGCAGTAGGTCTGAACACAGGTCAAATCAAAGCTGGTGCCCCCTGTCGCTCGGAGCGCACCGCCAAGTATAACCGCCTCCTCAGAATCGAGGACGAACTAGAACAGAATGCAAATTTTGCCGGCGCGCGGGCATTCCACCCCTTAAAGAGATAAAAGAGATGGAAGAGGTCTTACCTGGCATCTATCAACTACCGCTACCCCACATCTCCCAGGGACATGTCAATACCTACCTGATTCGGGAAGGCACTGAATACCTCTTAGTCGATACCGGCTGGAATACCGATGAGAGCTTTGACCTTCTGAAGAACCAGATGGCTGAGATCGGCATCGACTTCAGAGACATCTCTCAAATAGTAATCACCCATATCCACCCCGACCACTATGGGCTGGCAGGAAGGTTGAGACAGCTCTCCCAAGCCAAAATCGCCATGCACCACCTTGAGAAAGATCATATTAACTCCAGATACACAGATATGAGGGAGCTTCTCCAGCAAATGGAGCAGTGGTTACACGCTAGCGGGGTATCTACCGATGAGCTACCCAAAATCCAGACAGCCTCTGTAGCTGTAGCCAAATTCGTATCCCCTGTCCCGCCTGATATTACGCTCTACGGTGATGAAACACTCTTCAATGGGTTCTCCAATTTCAAAGTGCTGTGGACACCGGGGCACTCCCCGGGACATATATGCCTGTATGAGCCGACACGAAAGGTTTTAATATCCGGAGACACTGTCCTGCCAACCATAACCACTAATGTCGGCCTGCACCCTCAATCCAGTAATAACCCTCTGGGCGACTATCTAAACTCGCTAAACACACTGAAACAATTGGATGTCAATCTGGCTTTGCCCGGACATGAAAACCCCTTCACCGACCTATACTCAAGGATTGACACGCTTGCCCGGCACCATAAACAAAGGAACTCTGAAATTAGAGCCACAATAAAGACTGGGCCAAAAACGGTCTACCGGATATCTACAGAAGTCACCTGGATGCCAAAGAAGGGCGGTATTAGCTGGCAGAATCTGAATCCGCTAGATAAAAGATTAGCTATATTGGAAACCCTAGCTCACCTAGAATCAATGAGGGCCGACGGGGATGTAGAAAAGATATCCAAGGATGGTATTATATACTACCAGTCCAGTTAATATATCATCAATGGTTAGGATAAATGAGCAAGCTAAATGTGCCGGCAAAGATTCCGAGGCAGATAAGAAAGTGGACCTGTCACAAACCTGAGTGCTTCACCGAATATATTGAAGCCTATGCTCAAACACAGGAAAACACCAATCACTGCTACCTGGAACTATATGCCAAATGCGGCAACTGTATCTGTAAAGGCACAGATTGCTACATTGAGGACTCTGAACTTAGGACATTAAAAGTCAAACCGAAATTTGCCAAATATATATTCGTGGTAGGAAATCTCAGGAGCGCAGAAAACCTGGAGCGGCTGATTGCCCCCTACGGGACCGATGATATAAATATAATAACCGGCAACTGCAATAATGAAAAGGTCATCCGTCAAATGCTTGACCTGATTCCCCGTTCGGTACCCAGCTTCGCCCTGATCGACCCGCCCGGATATAGAAAGATGCACTGGGCGACAATCAAGCAGCTAGCTACTCACGGGACAGACTGGGAGGGCAACAAAATAGGCTTGCTAATACTCTTCCCCCTGGAAATGGCGCTGCTACGGAACCTGCTACGTCCTGAGTGTCAGGCATCTATAACCAGACTCTACGGAAACCAGCAATGGGAGGAAATAAAACAAGAGAGGCTCACTGGTAAGATAGAATTGGAGGAGGTCAGGCACAGACTCTTAGAGCTATTCAAGACAGGATTAAAAGGTCTGGGTTATAATTATGTAGAAGACTTCAAGCCCGCTTGGCCCTCGCACCAACCCTTCTACCATATAGTTTCGGCCAGTGACCGAGCTGCCGGGGTCAAGATTCTAGAGGATGCCTGGGGGAAACCAAGATACTTGCCCTGTGAATTACTCTACAGTGAAGAGAGAAACAGGACAAAATGAAAGTATTACTATAAATAAACGAATGGTAAAGAATTGAACCACTTCATACCCTAAGGTGCCATCTGCTATGAGAAGCTAAAAGATTTAAGGAGTTAGAAGGAGGTTACAAAAATGGCAACCAAAATTGGAATTAACGGCTTTGGGCGCGTGGGGAGACTAACACTAAGGTCAATCAATCAATATCACAACGGCAAACTGGAGGTAGCAGCTATCAATGACCTTACTGATACCAAAACCAACGCCCACCTGCTGAAATGGGACAGCACCTATGGCCCCTACTCAGGTAAGGTAGAAGCCTCTGAGAACTCTATTATTGTTGACGACAAAGAGATAAAGGTGCTGTCAGAGCGAGACCCGGGTAATATTCCGTGGCAGGACTACGGCGTAGAGATAGTAATAGAGTCAACCGGGTTATTCACCGATGCTACCAAAGCAGCGGCTCACCGACAGGGCAGTGTCAAGAAGGTGCTCATCTCAGCACCAGCCCGTAATGAGGACATAACCATCGTTCTCGGCGTCAATGAAGACCAGTATAAGCCAGACCAGCACAGCATCATATCCAATGCATCCTGCACCACCAACTGTATTGCCCCTGTGGTCAAGGTACTGCACCAGAGCTTTGGCGTAAGTAAAGGGTTAATGACTACCACCCATGCCTACACCAACGACCAGAGGCTCCTGGATATGTTCCATAAGGACCTGCGCCGGGCCCGAGCTGCAACCATGAGCATCATCCCCACCACCACCGGTGCCGCCCGAGCTGTAACCCAGGTTATTCCCGAACTCAAAGGCAGACTTCACGGATTGGCCTTCAGGATTCCAGTTGCCACCGTATCCATTGTTGACCTCGTTGCCACCCTAGATAAAGAGGTCACCACCGAACAAGTCAACCAGGCTTTCCAGACGGCGGCGGCAGGCCCTTGGTCCGGTATCCTAGAGTATTGCCAGGAAGAGCTGGTCAGCATAGACTTCAAGGGGAACCCCGCCAGCTCTATAGTTGATGCTCCCAGCACTATGACCATCGGCGACAATATGGTCAAGGTACTCGCCTGGTATGACAACGAGTGGGGCTACAGCTGCCGCTTGGCCGACCTTGCTTCCTACATCGCTGACAAGGGGTTATAACCGATAATAAAATTGCCACCACCAATGATACCAAGTCCGCTCGGACAGAAGGTGATGTTTGATAGGTCAGGTCTACTCATCTAGGTAGTAGGTAGACCTGATTGACATTATTGCATAAGTGTGCTTAAAATGAAACTCTATACTCTTAATAACCGAGGTGACAAATGAAAATCGCCGTTGTAGGCTTCGGACAATGCGGATGCAACCTTGCCGATGAGTTTTATGCTATCAACAATCACGCTACATCGCTCCTCAGCCGGAGGATTGAGATTCTAACCGACGCTTTTGCCGTTAACACCGATGAAGCAGACCTGGGAGGTTTCAGACACATCCCGAAAGATAAACACCACAGGATTCTGATTGGCGGTTTACGAACCTTCGGCCATGGGGTGGGGAAAATAAATGTTGCTGCGGCTAAAATCATCCAGGAAAGCCACTCTATTATCACCGACAATATCTTGACATCCAGGAAGTTTCACGAGGTTGATGGGGTCATAGTAACCGCCAGTGGGGGTGGAGGTACCGGCTCTGGAGCCATCGGCTGGATAGTAAAGAAACTCAAGGAGAGGATAGAAAAGCCAGTCTATGCAATAATAGTACTCCCCTTTGGGTACGAAGAAAAGGGGCTCACCTCCTACGCAGTAACCAACACCGCTACCTGCCTCAAGACAGTAAGCCAGTACGCTGATGCCGTATTCATAGTCGATAATGAAGAGTTTGCCAAAAGGGACAGTAGCCTAGCTGCAAACCTGAGAGAAATAAATCAAGCAATGGTCAGAAACTTTTACGACCTTTTCTGCGCCGGCGAGGAGAAAAACCCTCAATATTTAGGGAGCAAGGTGATAGATGCGGGAGATATAAGACAATCCCTGGAAGGCATCTCTGCCATCGGTAGAGGAGAGATTAACCTGGCTGCCTTTTACCACTGGAGAAAAGACCACTACCGAGAAGGGGCGCGGGAAACCAGCTCGCTGGGCGGAGCCTTAGAGAAAGCCATAAACAACCTATCTCTGGGAATTAACCTGGCAGATGCCAGAAGAATTCTAGTCCTAATTACCGCCCCCAAAAATCTCATCACTCTGACCAGCATAGAAGAGGTCTCCACCATTTTACAGGAGAAAGCTCCCAAAGCTGTGGTAAGAATTGGTGATTACCCCCGAAGAGGGAAAGAGATATCTCTGACTTTAATTGCCTCGAAGTTAACCAGGGTAGCAAGAGTTGAGAACCTATACCTTCACGCCGAAGAGTTAATCGAAAAGCAAGGGGAGATAAACCAAGAAGCGGATGAGGAAATAAAACATATGCAGGATACCGGCAAAAACCTGCCTGACCTAGCCTAACAAACCTGCTAGATTGACAATTTCTGATAAGTATGCTTAAAATGAAACCCTATATTTAGCAACTGAGGTGATAAATGAAACTTGTAGTTGTAGGCTTCGGGCAATGTGGGAGCAGAATTGCAGATGAGTTTGCTCGGCTTAACAGAAGAGCCCGTGGTCAGCGCGGGGTCGATATAATACTCGGCGCCTTTGCCGTAAACACCGACTCTGCCGACCTAAGCGGGCTAACCAATATCAAGTCTGACTATCAGCACCGATTACTTATTGGGGGTCGAAAGACCGGCGGCCATGGTGTAGGTAAGATAAACGAGTTAGGGGCTGCGATAGCCAAGCAGGACGGTGATAAGGTTATAGACGCCATAAGAACCACCCGACGATTCTTTGAAGCCGATGCCTTCCTGTTGATTGCTGGTGCCGCCGGTGGCACCGGCTCCGGATCAATCCCAATAATGACAGAGCTTATAAAAGAGCGCTACAGGGATAAACCAATATATGACCTAATTGTCCTCCCCTTCGAGCATGAAGAGGCAACAGAGACAAGAAGCATCTATAACTCAGCTATCTGCCTTAAATCAGTCAATCCAATAGCTGATGCAGTCTTTCTTGTTGACAATCAAAGATATGTCAAAAAAGACTTCTCACTAAGAAACAACCTGGCTAAAATTAACGCCCGGATAGTTGAGACCTTCTATAATCTACTCTGCGCCGGTGAAGAAGAGAAGGCAAAATACATCGGGGCCAAGACACTAGATGCCGGAGATATAATGCAGACCCTGTCGGGATGGACAGTAATAGGGCATGGTGAGTCGCAAGTACCAGTAATCAACTTCCCCTTCCGCAGAACACTAAACTTCAGAAAGAAGAGCTCTGAAATTCACAAGGGAATCCAGGCAATGGATGAAGCTATAAGCGAGCTATCACTTGACTGCAACCTGGCAGATGCCGGTAGAGCCTTATACCTCGTTTCAGCACCAGCCAAGGAAATGAATATGGACCTGGTTAAAGACCTCGGGGGTTACCTAAGAGAGATGGCTCCAGAGGCTATTATAAGAAACGGTGATTACCCCAGAGAGAAAGGCTCACTGAGCGTTACTGTTATCCTGTCCGAACTCAGGGATATAGAAAAAATAAGAAACTACTACACTGAAGCAGCTAAATTCATTACTACAACCAAAAGGAGGCTGGAAGAAATCAGGGGCAAACGAAAAGGGCTAGACGAGGCGTCAAAGAATCTGCCCTCACTCCTATAGCCTGACCAAGCTAGGCTATCGAAGAGTAGCTGCCTGCCTTATCTTCTTCTGCCCTCCGCTTCAAGAAGCTTCTCAACTGTCTCCCCTTCTCCAGTCCATGGAAGGGGAGACTATTAGTAATATGAATACCTCCCCACTACGAGGCCAGGCGCTTGCATGCCTTCCGCAGCCAAGCTACTAAATAATAATCTAACCTGACACATCAAAATCCAGCCACTTTACCCCGATAAAAACTATTTGGAAACCAGCTAATATAGGGTATAATAATAGATGCAAGAAGATGGCTTCTCAAGTCTTTTATCGTAAATGGCGCCCTCAAACCTTAGCCGAGGTTGTCGGTCAGGAGCAGGTAACAGAGACACTGCGTAATGCCCTCAGCAGCAGTCATGTATCCCATGCCTATCTCTTCTGCGGCCCGCGAGGAACAGGCAAGACCAGCACAGGGCGTATTCTAGCTAAGGCAGTGAACTGCCTTAGCAATGGAAAGGGTGAACCGTGCAATACCTGCCCCATGTGCCAGGCAATAACCGAGGGTAGAGCCCTGGATGTCATAGAGATTGATGCTGCCAGTAATCGCGGTATTGATGAAATCCGAGACCTCCGCGAGAAAGTCAACTACGCTCCTAACCAAGCCCGCTACAAGGTCTACATCATAGATGAAGTCCATATGCTTACCAAAGAAGCCTCTAATGCCCTGCTCAAGACACTTGAGGAACCACCACCACATGTTGTCTTTATCCTAGCCACCACCGAAGCCCACAAAGTCCTGCCCACCATTCTGTCACGATGCCAGCGCTTTGACTTCCGTCGTCTATCCCAGGCAGATGTAGTTTCAAAGCTGAACCGTATTTGTAGTCAGGAAGATATTCATATAGAGGCGGAGGCACTGCGGCTCATTGCCAAGAGCACCACCGGCAGCCTGCGGGACGCCGAGAACCTGTTGGAACAACTGACCACCCAATACGGCTCCGAGGTCGGACTACAGCAGGTTCAAACTATCCTGGGTGCTACCGGGGACTGGCGAGCTAAAGAGATGGTAAAGCACATTATAACCAATGATATTCAAGCCGGGGTAACAACTATAAACAGCGTCAATAATGATGGTCTGGACTTAAAGCAATTCAACCGGGAGCTGGTAGAATATCTCAGGGGATTGCTCTTAACAAAGACCGGCTCCGGAGAGGGTGTAGACCTCACTGCCGAGGACACCGCCGAACTGAAGGAGTTGGCTGATAAATCGTCACTGGCTCAGATATTGAAGGCAATCAAGCTCTTCGGTCAGCTCGAGTTCGGTTTTGATAACAACCCCACCCTACCCCTGGAGCTAGCACTAATCAACTGCGCCCTGCCCCCGGAAGAGAAAACGGAAAATCCCAGCCAGCAAACTGAAGGCGAACTCAGGCAACCCAAAAAAGCGACTACCCCACCCCAACCTAAGAAAATCCCTGACAAACCTGAGCCAGCTGATACACCAACCCCAGCACCGCCATCAGCTGTGGCCACCAACACATTGGAAGCCGGTAGTGAGCTTGAGCAACTGAGCCTGAACTGGAAACAGATTATCGAGCAGGCCCCGTCAGATACCAAAAGAACCCCGGCTATTGCTATCCTCAGAAGCGCCGGCGTCAGACCAGTAGCCTTTGAGGATGACACTATAGTCCTGTCCTTCAGATATTCCTATCACAAGGAACAGATAGAAAGGCTGGAAAACCAACGGGTAGCCGAAAAAATCGTAGGCAGCTTTCTGGGGCGCCCCTGCCATGTGCGCTGTATCTATGAGGCAGAGGACAACCACCTACTGAAGGCAGCCTTAAAGATGGGTGCCCAAATTATTGACACGGAGGAGAAATGAACCTATCTATGTTGAATCAGGCCCGAGAACTTAAAACGAAGCTGGACAAGGCTCAAAAAGAGCTGGGTAACGCTATCGTAGAAGTAGACTCAGGCAAGGGTGCCGTCAAGGTTGCCATCAACGGGCAACAGAAAATACAGTCAATTAAAATATCACCCAAGGTAATAGATCCCGATAAGGCAGAGCAACTGGAAGGGCTGGTATTAAAAGCAGTGAGCGAGGCCATTGCCAAATCCCAGAAACTTGCTGCCAAGCAGTTAGGAGGACTAACCGGAGGCCTCAAAATTCCGGGGTTGTTTTAGGGGGCTTAATTGAACCAGACTCCAGTATCTACCACCGAAGCAATAAACAGGCTCATCCAAGAGCTTGGCAGGCTGCCCAGCATCGGACCCAAGAGCGCCCAGCGCCTTGCCTACCACTTACTACGCGCCCCCGAGGAGCAGACCAAGCTTCTAGCCGAGGCAATACTGTCGGTAAAACAGAAGACCAAGTTATGCTCCCGCTGTTTTAATGTTACCGAGTCCGACCCCTGCCCTATCTGCCGCAGTGACCAACGCGACCAGACCAAGATTTGCATCGTAGAACAACCACAGGACATCCTGGCTCTGGAGCACACCGGAACATATGACGGTCTGTATCATGTGCTCCACGGCGCTATCTCGCCAACCGAGGGGATAGAGGCTGACGACATCAGAGCCAAGGAGCTACTGAATCGGCTACAGGATAGCCCGGTAACCGAGGTTATCCTGGCAACCAATACCAACCTTGAAGGGGAGCAAACCGCTATGTATCTAAGCCGCTTAGTTTCGCCTCTAGGCATCAGGGTTACTCGCCTCGCCCGGGGACTACCCTTCGGCACCGAGCTAGAATATGCCGATGACGTCACCCTCACCCGAGCCCTGGAGGGCAGGCAGGAGTTTTAGCAGACGGGTCAAATGCAGCCATACAGCTAAAACAACTGGATTCTGCAAATCAGCAATAAAATGTCAAAGCCGCGGAATTATCAGACAGAAGCAATTATTATCAAGAAGACCAAGCTGGGTGAGGCGGATAGAATCCTTACCCTTTACACCCCGCACCTGGGTAAGATTCAAGCCGTAGCCAAGGGAGTAAGACGCCCCAGAAGCAAGCTAGCCGGACACCTGGAACTGCTCACCCATAGCCAGATATCGCTGGCCCGCGGGCGAAACCTAGATACCATAACCGGCAGCCAGACTATTAACAGCTTCCTGCCACTGAAAGTTAACCTGGAGCTTACCGCCTATGCCCTCTATGCCATTGAGCTGGTTGACCAGTTCACCGCCGACCATATTGAAAACTACCCCCTGTTCCAGCTACTACTGGAGGCAATGCACCAACTATGCCAGCCCGGCGATGATGAGCTAGTGCTACGCTACTTTGAGCTCCACCTTCTAGATACCGCTGGCTACCGACCTCAACTTCAGCAGTGCGTCTCCTGTAAGACAACACTGGAGCCTACTATCAACTCATTCTGCCCCGCTGCCGGCGGCATGCTATGCCCCAATTGCAGCCAGAACCAGCCCCTGACCTATCCTCTGTCAGTTAATGCCCTGAAAGTGCTACGGCTGCTCCAGAATAACAACTACGACACAGCAGCCAGGCTAAAAATGAACCCGGAGCTATCTCTTGAGCTAGAGCAGGTAATGAGAGCCTACCTCAGATACCTGCTGGAACGAGAGGTAAAGTCAGCCACCTGGCTGGACACCCTGAGGGAGCAGACCAGACAGCTCTCAACCAAGAAGCCATCCATAACAGGATGCAGCCCCCAATAAGGGAATAAACAACCTCGCTGCAATTCTATGGCTTTACTGCAAAGGCAGAGATAACATATACTAACACTAATAAAGTAGATAAGATGACAACCAGATTAGACCTCATAGCTAAACAGCGATTAGAAAAACTGGACAGGATTCGTGCTCGCGGCATTGACCCCTATCCTCGTAGCTACCAACGCAGCCACACAACTCAAGAGGCTATAGCCTTACTCAAGCAGAAAGAAGAGGGCTTAACCGACCAGGACAGGGTCAGCGTTGCCGGACGGATTATGGCTATACGACGGATGGGCAAGAGCTCCTTCCTTGACATCCGCGATGGCTCAGGCAAAATCCAGCTCCTATTCCAAGACATACACAAATCTGATGAGGAACTCCGTGAGCTTTTTAAAGACCTGGATATCGGCGATATCATCGGAGCCGAAGGCAATGTGCTCAGGACAAAGAGCAACGAACCCACCGTATGGGTGGGGGACTTTACCCTGCTGGCTAAGTCACTCCAGCCCCTGCCCGAGAAGTGGCACGGGCTTAGCGACATTGACAAGCGGTACCGCCAGCGCTACCTGGACCTCATTACCAACACCGAGACCAAGGAAATATTTCGGGTGCGCAGCCAGGTGATTACCGCCATACGGCAATTCCTCAACCAGCAAGGCTTCCTGGAGGTGGAGACGCCGGTGCTGCAACCTTCAGCCGGCGGGGCTCTAGCCCAACCCTTTATAACCCATCACCATGCCCTTGACCAAGACTTCTACTTGCGCATCGCCCTTGAGCTTCACCTCAAACGGCTGATTGTAGGCGGCTTTGACAAGGTCTACGAACTGGGCCGCACCTTCCGCAACGAGGGCATCTCCACCAAGCACAATCCCGAGTTCACCATGCTGGAACTCTACGAAGCCTACGCTAACTACCATGACGTAATGAACATGCTGGAAGAGATGGTGTCTCAAACCAGCCAGCAGGTTCTGGGCACAGAGGAGAGCAAGCTCGGTGACAATACCATCAGCTTCAAGCCTCCGTGGCAGCGACTAGAACTACGACAGGCAATTATAAAATACTGCGGCATTGACTTTAATAAGTACCCTGATGCCGATTCTCTCAGGAATGAGATGTTAAAACTAAAAATAGATGTCGACCCCCAGAAGGACAGGGGCAGGCTGATAGACGAGCTTATCTCAACCTTTGTCGAACCAAACCTGATACAGCCCACCTTCCTTCTAGACTACCCGGTAGATATGTCACCCCTGGCCAAGACAAAGCCCGATGATGACCGCCTGGTAGAGCGTTTTGAAGCCTTTGCCGGAGGAATGGAGATTGCCAACGCCTTTACCGAACTCAACGACCCCTTAGAGCAAAGACGGCGTTTCCAGCAACAACAAGAGCAGCGTCAAGCAGAAGGTGAGGAGACAGAGACTATTGACGAAGATTTCCTGC
>DAOUMH010000065.1:0-33354 GCA_034411815.1 Dehalococcoidales bacterium
GGCTGAGATGGATTTCAGCTTCCCTGAGTTTGTTGACGATCTGTTCCGGAGTGTATGTCTTCCTGACCATTTATCCCCCCTTTTTGTCCTTTCAGACTAACATTATACCTGGATACCTTTTTGGGGGGCAGGTCAGTTTTTCACCTCGCCGGTATCGTTACCATCATGCCCCATATGAGACGGGTGCTCGAGAGGGTAAACGTGGAAGGCATACGAAACGTCATTGACGCCTGCCGAGCTAGCGGTGTCCGCCGCCTAGTCTATACCAGCTCCGTCCACGCTATTGCCGAGCCACCGCACGGCAGGGTTATTGACGAGTCACAACCCTTTGGCCCCGAACAGGTTCTGGGTGACTACGCTCGCAGCAAGGCTCGTGCCACCCTGCTGCTACTTGACGAAGTAAAGAAAGGAGGCATCGATGCTGTCATCTGCTGCCCCACCGGTGTTATTGGCCCCTAGGATTATGGTATCTCCAATATCGGCCAGCTCATAATTAATTTCGCAAGTGGTCATCTGAAGTCATTCGTGAGAGGAGCCTATGATTTCGTCGATGTGCGTGATGTTGCCAGAGGCCTAACCCTGGCTGCCGAGAAAGGCCAATCGGGCCGCCATTATATCTTCTCCGGGGCACAGGTACAGGTCGCAGAGCTGATGAAAGAGCTGGAGCGTAATATCGGCCACCCCGCCCCCACATATGAGATACCAGCCATCATAGCCCGTGCCGCAGGGGTGCTTGCCAGCGCCTACTACCGACTGCTACGGCGGCAGCCGGTGTTCACCGCCTACTCCATAGATGTACTGCGCAGCAACTCACTGGTAAGCTCAGCACGAGCCGGCAAGGAACTCGGCTTCACCACCAGACCCTGGCAGGAGTCCATCCACGACCACGCTGAGTGGTTCCGCCACGAGGGAATGCTCCCCAAGTCACGTTAGCAATATCCCCTGCTACCTCCCGTAATCAAACTCGCTGCCATACGATAAACAGCCCTACTGCTTTTCTTCCGTCAGCAGGTCGCTGAATACCTCAGTATGGTATACCTCGTGGTCTCTCAGGCGCAGGAGAAGCTTTTTCAAATCAGGGTCATCAATCTCGCCGGCGGCACGGTCATACGCCGCCGCCACCTCTTGCTCAATCTTGATATCGGCCCGGAGCATATCGGGAGTCTTGGTCGATCGGTCAACCTCGGTGTGTTCAATTCTCGGACTCCCGCTGATATCAACTATCTTCTCGGCGAGCCAGCCCAGATGCTGCATCTCATTAATCGCCTGGTCCTCCAACTGCTTCTTAACCCCCGGATCGGCAGTCATATACGACTGGAACATATACTGCAGAATAACCGTATACTCATGCTCTATACCCCAGTTGAGAGTCTGGACAACCTTGTCTGCACGACTACCCCTCACATCCTTAGCCCCCTCCTTACGCGCCTTATCGACAAAGTGCTCAAAATCACCGAGGTGCGACCTCTCGTCAGACATGATACGCTGTAACAGCCTCTTTATCCTGGGAACATCCACAATCTGAATGTGCTCCCTGTACAGGTTCATGCCATCCTTTTCCAGCTGCACATCATTTTTCATCCAGTCGGCTACCGACTCACCGCCCATTAGCATACTCCCTCTCTTCAGACTGGGAGTACCGCCCAGCTCCACTATGGTCTCAGCCAGCCAGTCCAGGTGGCGCATCTCCTCCCTGGCAATTGCCTCAATCTCACAAGCCATCTCACACTCACCTATAGCGTAAGCATGGGTAAGATACTGAATGATGGCACTGTGCTCACCCTCAAGGTCTTGGTTAAGTAAAGCAATTATTTTATCTTTGTCCACTGGTCCCTCCCATATTTCAGCTATTTCCCTACCGGTCACCTATTATATATCCAAATACCACCCTGCCCAAGAAATGAGCGGTCACCCTTGGCGCACAAGGCTCCCTGTCTCCAGACAAAGTCCAATAGTCACCGTCACTCTACCAGCTTGGCTCCTGCATCGGTAAGCTCATATCTATCATTCTTCTGACTAGCTAACCCGGCCTGAGTCAGTTCACGGAGCCCGCTCCTGACCCTAAACAGGGGCAGACCGGCATCCTCGGCAATTTCTTCAGGGGACCCCAGTCCCGACTTCAGGGCACGAAGCATCTTCTCCCCTGACCCGGTGGGTTTACCATCAGGGCTAATGCAAGCCATATTACCCCCCTATCTTAACTATAGCTTCTTCTTACAAAGGTACCAATCCACACACTCGTAACCCTGCTTGAGCCTCTCCTCAGCCATCTCCTGCGTGTTAGGTGGTGGCACCACTACCATATCACCCTGTCTCCAGTTAGCCGGGGTAGCTACGGCGTTGGCATCGGTTGTTTGCAGAGCATCTATTATCCTCAGTATCTCATCCATGTTCCTGCCGGTGGTCAAGGGATAATAGAGTATGGTGCGGATGACCTGTTTGTCGTCAATTATGAATACGCACCTGACCGTCTCGGTCTTGCTCTGTCCGGGGTGAATCATACCGTAGGCCAGAGAAACCTCCTTGTTGAGGTCAGCGATTATGGGGAACGGTATCTTCACCCCCGTCTTCTCCTCCACGTTACGCACCCAGGCAATATGCGAGGATACGCTATCCACACTCAATCCCAGAAGCTCTACCCCACGCTCCTGTAGTTTCGGATAAATTTCAGCAAAGGCAATGAACTCGGTGGTGCATACCGGCGTGAAATCTGCCGGGTGGGAGAACAGAACCAGCCAACTCCCTTTAAAATCTTCCAGCTTGAGCACCCCATGAGTGGTTACTGCCTCAAAAGCCGGCGCTGGCTCACCCAGCCGGGGAAGACTAATTACTTGTTCCCTAACCTCTTCCATTTTATACCTCCTTTATCCGGTTCCTATGTACAGGATTTTAGAGCCACCGGCCTCTAACCAGACTTCCACAAGCCGTGGATATTGCAATACTCCCTGGCGGCTGCCTTTTGTGCCTTGATTGCAAACTCCACCTCCGGCTTGTCCCCTGGCTTGAGAAACTGGCGGCAACTCCGGCCATCGGTAATCAACTCCACCCACTCTATGTAGTGTTTCTCCTCCATGGGATGGGGGACATCACCCACCTTGACCCTGGTTCCCATATCGGTTGCCTCCACAACAGGCACATGCTTTTCCAGCCCGACATCCGTTGCCTTTTCCTGGAGCAACTCCATTGGCTGACCGCAACAGACCAACTCCCCCTTCCCGGTATGCAGCACCTCCACTACATTACCGCAAATGTTGCACTTGTATACCTGCTTCCTAGCTGTCATGCTTCTTGCCTCCTTTCGTAGGAAACTATCAAGTAAAGTTCCTCTCTTTGTGCTTTTCAGCAATAGTAACGGCTAGACTATCCAGCGCCTTGAAATCAGCTTCTTTGGGGAAGCCCTGGCTCAACACGGGTTCCAGCACCTCTACCTCCAGATTGGGAATCATCGCAGCGAGCTGCTCAACTGCCCTACCCCCCCAACCATATGAACCGATGACAGAGACGAATTTAAGGTTTGGTCTCAAGGCGTTCGCCAGCATGGCAGCGTAGGCAACCTTCGGGTGCGGACCGGCGAGAACAGTGGGCGTCCCGATAACAACTGTCGCTGCATCCACCAAAGCCATAGCCAATTTACCAATGTCGGTTACGGTAAGGTCAAACTGTTTCACCGTCACGCCTCTCTGGGCTAAAGCTTCGACAAAGTATTCCACCATCTCTCGGGTGCTGCCGTGCATAGAGATATAGGGCAGCACCACCATGTTCTTTGGCTCGTCGAATGCCCAGCTATGATAGGCTTTCAGGATAAACTCTGGTTTATCGTGCATGGGGCCGTGGCTGGGAGCGATGATGTCAATCGCATAGTCTTTTACCTTCGCCAGGTTCTTCTGAATAGAGGGCCGGAAGGGCATCATAATTTCCGCATAGTACCTCTTGGCAGCTTCATAGACCTGCCCTCCATCCCTGACATACAGGTCGGTTGTAGCCAGGTGGGAGCCAAAGAAGTCACAGGAGAATAGCATCCTGTCCTCCCTCAAATAGGTAAGCATTGTCTCTGGCCAGTGAACCCAGGGAGCATGGATGAACTCCAGCGTCCTATCCCCCAGCGAAATGGTCTCTTTATCATTAACTGTCATAAATTTCTCCCCTGGAATCATGAGCAAGTCAACGAGCATCCCTTTACACTTAGGTGTACATACTACTTTTGCCTCGGGGTATCCCGCCAGCACCTGGGGAATGGCACCGGAATGATCCTGCTCGGCGTGGTTGGCAATCACGTAATCTATCCTCTTAACTCCGACGCCATTCAGGTGATTTATCAACACGTCTGACACCGCAGAATCTACAGTGTCAATAAGCGCCGTCTTCTCACTACCCTTGATTAAATATGAGTTATAGCTCGTGCCATCAGGCAGTGGTATGAGGGAATCAAATAACCGTCTGTCCCAGTCAACAGCTCCCACCCAGCAAATCCCTGGCCTTATCTCTCTCGGTTTCATCTTAACCTCTCTATCAATATTACATTATTCCAGTAGCCTTCTTTCCCCCTCAATTTTCTTTATTCCGGAAATATCTTGTGTTGCTTCCAATGCTCCCTGATACCTGCCTGCTTTATCCTGCACAGCAAAATATCTAATATATATCTTCTTCTCCCCGAGATTTATCCAAAATTCGGCTGAGTCCCTTTTACCACTCTTAAAATCGGACAGTATTTGACTTACTTTATCCACACTGTGCTTCGGATGACAATTTTGGACTGATTTCCCAATCACCGAAACCGGCCGTTTGAAGATTCTCGTTTCGTGCTTATTCCAAAATCTAACTAAATCATCCCCATCAACAAAAGAAAGTTCTACAGGTACTGCCTCTAATATTCCCTCTATTTGTTCTTTGCTCAAATTTCCTATCACTGTTATATCACCTCACCCCTCTATCTTCTCAAACTTGCTCTTAGCCGCCCCGCATACGGGACACACCCAGTCATCGGGTATCTTCTCAAAAGGCGTTCCCGGCTTTATGCCACCATCGGGGTCTCCCAACTCAGGGTCGTAGACATAGCCGCAAACGGTGCATCTGTACTTTGCCATCCTAGGTTTTGCCCCCTTTCCTTCCTCAACATAGCTGGGTGCCGTCTTGGGAGTGGTGCCTCGTTTGATATTGCGGTAATAGGCATAAATCATAGGCTCGCCGTCCCTTATAATCTCCGAATCTACCAGCTGGGCCATGAATAGGGTGTGAGTCCCCACATCCAGTTGATTAATCACCTTGCCCTCCATATAAGCCAGGGTGTGGTCAAGTACTACAGGCGCTTTTGTTTCCCCCAGCTTGTAAGTGACCCCCTCTAGCTTATCTACCTCCCTACCACTCTTGAAACCAAAGTTGCCGATGAAATTCAGCGGCGTATCCTGGGAAAGAACCGAGGCAGTCAGAACCTTGCTCTCGGTGATCAATTCATGGGTATAATTGTTCTTATTAATGGCTACGGCAAAATTGGCTGGCACAGAGGTCACCTGAAACACCGTATTGGCGATTTGACCATTCAACCTGTCCCCGCTCCCGGAGCCGACTACATATATACCATAACTCAGATAAAATAGAGCCTTGAGATTCATTGTTTCACCTCCTGTTTCACTTTTTAGACTCGTCTGCCGAGGGTGACCCCCCCAGCACCACCTACATTAGCTCCTTCTCACTAGATTCAATAGCCCGCTGCAGCTCGGCACTCAGCATCGGCGGTAGCCCCTCTATATCCACCCTGAGAAAACCGCGGACAATAGTAGCCGTAGCCTCAGTGCGAGTCAGTCCACGTGCCATCAAATACTCCACTTCCTCCTCGGCTATTTTACCTACTGCCGCCTCATGCGACAGGTCAATACCAGCCAGATTACCCTTAAGCTCAGGTATGGCGTGAATCATGCCCTCCCCCTGAAGGATTAAGCCGCGGCATTCCAGGTGGCCTTTGACCTCAGGGGCATCGCCCTCAATGTAACCTCGGGCAAAAATGTTACCCCCGGTAGTCATAGCCCGTGATACTACCTCTGTCTTTGCACCCCTGGCAGTGAGAAAGACCCTTGAACCAACATCCATCATCGAACCCGGGGTAGCAACTAGGACGCTGTTAAACCTGACGGTAGCGTTTTCACCCACGCACCTCGCCAAGGGGTTGGTCTGCAGCGAGTTAACCGGTTTCATAATCACATAATTGCTCAGGAACAGCCCGTCCTGCTCAACGATAACCCCGGTCCGGGGGCGCACTGCTATCTCCGGGTTCCAGCTATGTATCATGGTGAAGGTAACCTTGGCTCCCTTCTTTATGTAGAACTCGGAGACCCCCATATGCAGCCCGGGCTCATCCGCAGAAGCAGTGGTACAACCGGTGATGATATGCAGCTCCGAGTTCTCCTCGGCTATGATAATATTATGCACATTCTGGGCTAAGCCTGCCTTGGACAGATAGAGACAGGCCTGCACCGGATAGACGGTCTTATTCCCAGCCAGGGACCTGATGAAGTAACCGTCATGCTGGCTCAACTCGATGTTGGCGGTGTACTTATCGGTGTCCACGGCCACTGCCTGCCACCAGTAATCCGCCAGCCAGTCATGCTTCTCCAAGGCCTGGCTGACCGCCATTACCTCCACCCCTTCCTGACTGGCAGAACTATGCACCGGGGCGTTATCCATCTGGATAAAGGTCCCTGCCCTCTGGCTTACATCATCCAGCATAACCCCCACCTCCAGCATCTTCTCCTTAGCTCTGGCAGGAAGGCGTGATGGATCAACCTGATACGATTGCTCCTCAGCCGAGCTGGCATAACTGCTCAGGTCTATATCCCCACCAAGGCTTGCCGGCTTGTTGGCAGCCGCCTTAGCCCTGTCTTTGTAGCTCTTGGGTGACTTCACCTCGGCCATTTGGCACACCTCTCAATATGCATTCAACACACTCCTTATAACCCTTCTTCTTAATCGTCGCCAGAATCTCACGGGGGTCTCCCTCACAGCCTATCCTCCCGTCAAGCATGATATAGCCGGTGCGGGCATTGACAAAGTCGAGAATATGACCGGTATGAGTGATAATAAGACCCATGCACTTCCGAAATCGTATTGGGCAGTCCTTTTCCAGCAGCTGATTCATCAACTCCCCTATCAGGGCGATATTTACCAGGTCAACCCCGGATTCCGGCTCGTCAAACAAGGTTAGCTCCGGTCTTTGAGCCAGCAGCTGCATCAGTTCGGAGCGCTTTATCTCACCCCCGGAAAAACCATAGTTTATCTCCCTAGCCAGAAGCTCGGTCATATTGGCCCTCTCGGCTAGCTTATCTATGGCGGCTTCATCCACCCTATTCCCCATAGAGGCACCAACCATATCACGCGTCTTAACCCCTCGAACCACCGGGGGGCGCTGGAAGGACATGCCAATTCCCAAGCGGGCTCTCTCATCCACAGGTAACCTGGTTATGTCCTTGCCCTTGAAAAGGATCTTGCCCCTGGTTACCTGATACCTGGGGAAACCCATTATTGCCATGAGCAGGGTGGTCTTACCACTGCCATTAGGCCCAAAGAGAACGTGTGTCTCTCCAGTTCCGATACTCAGATTTACATCCTTCAGTATCTCCCTGCCCTCTACAGCTACAGATAGTTGCTTAACCTCCAGCATATCTCCCACCTCCAGAATCTATCTCCTATCTAGCCCCCATCCAGAGACGGGTGCTCTTTAGTAACAAACCAACCGGCCGGGTCCTTTAGATACTCGTAGTAGTCAAGCAGAACCATATGATGTTCCCTCTCTTCGGCAGCCAAGGCCTGGTAAAAGTCCCTCTCAGCATCATGGGTGGCATCTTTAACCCGGTTCTGATAGAAATCATAGGTCTTGTTTTCCATATCCATCGCTGTTTGTACCGCATCAAGCTCGGTATCGGGAGCCTCCACCCCGGTGCCCACCTCCCCGATTGCCGTCGCAAATACGGTCCTCAGTCTTCTGCCCCTACCCGGCTGGAAATCGGTTACCGGCCACGCCCTCCCGTTCCGTATGGCATCATATATCTCCTCAAACCTCCGCCGGTGAATATCCTCCTCATCAGCCAGTGAAGACAGCAGCTTCTTACCCAGCTCGTTACTGCTCTTCCGACTGGCTTTCATATAATACTCCTTGCCGTCAATTTCCATCTGGACAGCAATTTTAAGTACCTCCAGGGTTTTATCCTGCTCAGTTTTCATTGCAACCTCCCCTCCGGCAATGCGAATCCCTTTAACTTTACACCTAAAAGGTCGGGAAGCGGGACCTTAGTCGGGAGAATAGACTAATGGGGGTTCGCCTCCCCAAAAATAAAAAGATGCCGACCATCACTGGCCAGCACCTATCAATGCTCTAACGGGTATTCCCGCCGGCAACTGTATCAAAGCAGGCTATTAGACCGGTCAGCAGTCCTCCATACAACATAGCTAACCTCCAGGCCGAGCCTCACCAACGTATTTTGCTATCGAGCTATCAAAGTTCAACGATGCTATCCAATGAATAACACCACCTGCTATCGCGAGCCTTACTCTTTTCTCTTCAACTGTTCCCCGCAACATACAAAGGTGCAAGGATCACACTTGCACTGCTCAGGTGGGGTCCCAGCCTCCTTACACTCCTTCACCACCTGCAACTCTATCCCGCAGCTTTCACACCTGTAGACATCACCTAATCTCATCTCATGACAGTTTGCCATTTACCCACACCTCCTCTCACTCATACTGGATTATCAATATATACTTCAATCAAAGGGAATAAATAATAGACCCAAACCTAAGCCCCTGTCAATATTTTTCAGCCGTTTTGAGAAATTATTTCATAAAAGCCGGTTCGCAAGCTGAGGTTATATACCTGTCAAGAACACTCTAAAGGACTGACTAGGTGATTACAGGAGAAGGATGCGCCTGGAATGGATGCGTTCTCAGGACCAGCGAGAAAAGGAAGGGGTAGTTCGCCTTCAGGTGCTCAACATAATCCAACCACTCACTGGCGAGATGGTCATACAGCCTCTGGATATCACCGGCAATATGCTCCAGGTCACTATCGGGCAGATCAGTAACCGATGGTCTGGCCTCAAGCTCCTCGTCGAGGTGAGTAACTGCCCAGAGCAAATTGGTAAAACGGTCATGTTCAAGCAGATTGGGATTCTCCAGCAGGGTTAACAGAAACTCCCGCTTCTGAGCCAGAAACGTCTTGAGCTCCTCCAGGTCTACCTTATGGCAATCAAGCTCAACACTGAGGTGATAGGCAAACTCAGAGGCCTTCCGAAACTCCTTCTTGGTCCAGCTATCTGTAATGTCCAGATGCCGGGATATATCTGACCTGTTCTCAAAGTGCTCCAAGAGATCACGGAGCAGATAATTGCCAGCCTCACTAAAGAAAGCACCCACCACCATATTGAGCTTCTGCAACTTATTCTGCCTCTCCCGGCGGGCGAGTACGCGCTCAATGATAAGCACCACCAGCAGAACCTCTAGGGGCAAAAAGGCCAGGTCACCGACCATGTATATAAAGATATGGTGAACGTCACGGAAAATGAGGTAGTGAATAAAATACGTAACCCCCGAAAGCACCAGAAATGCAACCGCAAGGGAAAGAATGAAAGAGAAACGTCTTAACATGTTATCTCCCCCTTCTTCGGATAGCCATCAGGAAGAGCCTGACCCTCCTCTACTTCAACCAGATAATAGCACATTTTCTTCTGCCCTAGAAAAGAAACTGCCCTATAAATAAGGCGGAGGATACCATCTCCAGTATCCTCCGCTCATTGCTCAACCTTCATCGAGCTCTACTCACTCGCGATGTTTATCATCGCACAAGGTGCTTCTCTTAAGAGCAACCTCTAACTCATCCTATCGAGTCAAGCCCGACTTCCCCTTGCCCTACCGGTTGGTAGGGCGCCACTCATCAACTTGCCACACCCCAAACCATTCATGAAGCCTCATAAGACACCTCCCAAAATAAAATCAGGCTAGTATCACAGGCTCCTATATATTATTAAACCATAAATCTACCTCGGATGTCAAGTTTTTGAGCCTATACTCCATCTATGATATAATTTTCAGACAGGAGTAGTGGTTATGAAGGCTGTAGCTACCAACCGCAAGGCTTATCACAATTATCTTATAGGGGATAGCGTGGAAGCCGGTATTGTACTTACCGGCACCGAGATAAAGTCAATCCGAGCCGGTAGGGCAAGCCTAGGCGACGCCTATGTCAAGCCAGAGGCCGGGGAATTATGGCTGCTGAATGCTCATATTGCCCGCTATGAGGCAAGCAGCTACTTAAACCACGAACCAAGGCGACCCCGGAAGCTACTACTCCACAGCCAGCAGATTGTCAGTCTCACCAGCAAGGTGCAGGAAAAGGGCCTTACCCTGGTTCCCCTCAAACTATACATCAAGGGTAATATCGCCAAGATTGAGCTAGCCCTAGCCAAGGGCAAAAAGCTGTATGACAAGCGCGAATCCATAATCCGCCGAGAAACAGAAAGAGAGATGGGGCGAGCTATAAAAAAACAACGGTACCAAAGGAGGTAGCTTAATATATAAGCCGTCCGTAGCAAATGGGGACGCGTGGTTTCGACAGGGGAAGTAGACTACAGGATTGCAAGCCGAGGTGCCGCTACCCTCGTAAAACAAGTGGCAAAAATTAAACGGCGAACGTGAATTCGCTTTTGCAGCCTAATTAACTAGGTTGCACATCCAGCTCAACCTCTCCTCAACGGGTTGGGATTGGGTGACAAAAAGTTGAGGTGCCGCTACTCGGACGCCAATAAGAGCGGCGAAAGAATTATTGGCTGGCCTGGCTAAACTCGGTCAGCAGATGTTAGCCAGGTAAGATAAAGGAGTTGACTAAGCTTGTAGTATATCCTGGGTAGCTTCTCTTGGACGGGGAGTTCGACCCTCCCCCGTCTCCACCAGAAATTTAGATAAAGGCAGTCTAAAGAGGCTGCCTTTTTACATCCCGTCAAGGGTAGTCCTCAGTTCCCTGGCAAAGTTGCCAACCGAGGTGAAATCACCAGCCTCCATAAGCTGGATTATTCGGCTACCCACAATAACCCCGTTAGCCATGCGGGCTACCTGCCTTGCCTGCTCCGGAGTAGAGATACCGAACCCGACGCAGAGAGGCTGACTGGCTACCTCCCTTACCCTGGCCACAAATGCCCCTAACCCTGAAGATAGTTCAGCCCTAGCCCCGGTAACGCCGGCTAGGGAAACCAGGTAGATGAACCCCCGGGACCTCTCGGCTATGAGCTTTATACGCTCCTGGGTACTGGTGGGAGCCAGGAGGTAAATAAGGTCGAGTCCCTGCCTCTGGGTAATAGCCTCCAGCTCCGAGCCCTCCTCCGGGGGCAAGTCGGGGATGATTAAACCACTGACCCCAGAGCCGGCACTGGCACCGCAGAACTCTTCAAGGCCATAACTGAACACCGGATTGAAATAGGTCATAAATACCAGGGGTATGTCCACCATCCGGCTCAACTGTTTGGCTACCTCAAGGCAGGTCTGGGGGGTAACCCCATTCTGTAAAGCACGATAGCTTGCCTTTTGTATAGTAGCACCATCAGCCAAGGGGTCAGAGAATGGTATCCCCAGCTCCACAATATCGCACCCGCTGCTGGCAAGAAGGGGAACCACCTCCAGAGTGGCTTCAATACTGGGATAACCCACAGTAATGTATGGTATCAGGGCAGTATGACCCGGCTGGTTAAAAACAAAAGACAGGCTGCTCAAGGCTTTACCCCCAGGGCTTCAACCACAATATCTATGTCTTTATCCCCCCGCCCGGAGAGATTCACTACGATGATTCGTTCCTTATCCAAAGAACCTGCCATCTTAGCCGCATAGAATATAGCGTGAGCCGGCTCAAGGGCAGGGGGGATACCCTCAGTTTTGCATAGCAACTGAAAGCCCTCAAGGGCTTCCTCATCGGTTACGGCAACATAGGTCGCCCGCCCGGTATCCTTGAGGTAGCTATGCTCGGGACCAACACCGGGGTAATCCAACCCGGCAGAGACGCTATGTGTTTCCCTAATCTGGCCATTATTATCCTGGAGAACATAGGACCTGGTTCCATGGAGCACCCCTACCCTCCCCGCCACCAGCGAAGCGGCATGCTCCCCGGTCTTAAGCCCCCTCCCCGCCGCCTCCACTCCAATAAGCCGGACATCACTATCATTCAAGAAGGGATAAAAAATACCAATGGCGTTACTGCCCCCACCAACGCAGGCGATTATATAGTCAGGCAAACGGTTGTACATAGCCAAAATCTGCTCCCTGGTTTCCATGCCGATTACCGACTGGAAGTCACGCACCATAAGGGGGTAGGGGTAAGGGCCAACTACTGAGCCTAGAAGATAGTGGGTATCACTGGGGTTGGTCACCCAGTCTCTTATGGCCTCATTGATGGCATCCTTTAAAGTCCGGCTGCCCTCGGAAACAGGCCTCACCTCGGCACCCATCAACTTCATACGGAAGACATTAAGCAGCTGGCGGCGCATATCCTCCTCACCCATATAAACGATGCACTCCAGCCCCAGCATGGCGCATACGGCAGCAGTAGCCACGCCGTGCTGTCCAGCTCCGGTCTCAGCGATAATCCTCCGTCTTCCCATCCTCCGGGCAAGAAGACCCTGCCCCAGAGCATTGTTAATCTTATGGGCTCCGGTATGCGTCAGGTCCTCCCTTTTAAGCAAAACCCGGGCGCCACCACAGTGACGGCTCAGCCCCCCGGCCAGGTAAAGTGGCGTCGGTCTTCCCGAATAGCTGCGGGACAACGACCCAAACTCAGCCCAGAAGCCAGGGTCAGCCTTCGCCTCACTATAAGCCGACGCCAGCTCCTCCAGGACGGGCACGAGGGTCTCAGGAACAAACCGCCCCCCGTAGCCCCCAAAGTATCCCTTATCATCAGGCAGCAATAACTACCTCCTTCTGCCTAAAAAGATTGACCAATATTACCCTCCCCCTTCCTCACTGCCTCAACAAAGGCTCTGATTCTTGAGGTATCCTTTTGCCCATTGACCTCCACGCCGGTAGAAACATCAACCCCCCAGGGCTGAACATCCTCAACCAGCCGGCCAACATTCATCGGCGTGAGTCCCCCGGCTATAATCACCGGGAAGCCCGCTGATACCTCCCTGGCTACCTGCCAATCAAAGGCCTGTCCTGTCCCGCCATAGACGTTATCAACCCTTGAATCAAGAAGGTAGACAAGCTCGTGTTTCAGGTGCAACCGACAACCCTCCTCTATCTCGGCAAGGATGCCCCCTGTTGTCATACCGGCCGATACATGAATAACCCTGATAACCGGCCGGTCAATCTCCCGGTAATAGTCCCGGGTCTCATCGCCACTGAGCTGCACCCAGTCCAAGCGGCAATAGTCGGCGATGCGATTAACCTCCTCAGCCTCTGCGTTCACAAAAACGCCAACCACAGCCGGACAAGGTTTCAAACCATGAACCGCTTCCACCAGGGACAATGCCCTTTCGGGGGACACCTGGCGTCGGCTGGGAGCAAAAACCAGCCCCAAGAAATCAGCACCAGTCCTGCCAACCACCAAGGCAGGCTCTATATCAGTTAGCCCACAAATCTTGACCCTGGTCACAATAGCTCCTTCATCTTAGCCGCAATATCAGGCACCGACATCAGGGACTCACCAACTAGAACAGCATCAACCCCCGATTTTTCCAGCCTCGCCATGTCACCACTGCCCTTTATACCACTCTCGCTGACCACTATTCTATCCAGTGGCACAAGCGGTCGGAGACGCTCGGTAACCGCCAGATCCACGGTAAAGGTTCTTAAATCCCGGTTATTGATGCCGATAATCCTAGCCTGACTCCTCAAGGCAATCTCCAGCTCGGCTTCATTATACACCTCCACCAGACAGCTCATGCCCAATTCATGACTCAGCCCGAGCAACTCCTCCAGCGTCTCGGGTGTCAAGATAGCCACGATGAGTAGCAGGCTATCAGCACCGTAAGCCCGGGATTCGTATATCTGGTAGGGGTCACAAAGGAAGTCCTTTCTAAGCAGGGGGGGGCTCTCCTCTCCCAGCGCCTGCCTGATAGCTTGCAGGTAACCGAGACTACCCTGGAAGTACCTGGTCTCGGTTAATACCGATATGGCTGAAGCCCCGTTACCGGCGTAGGTTTCAGCTATCTCCACAGGGTTGAAATCGGGGCGGATGACACCCCTGGATGGTGATGCCTTCTTGACCTCGGCAATAAGCTGAATACGGTCACCACGCAGAGCCGAAGCCAGGTCAAGCGGCGGAGACTGCTCCAAGGCTGCCCTTTGCAATTCTGCCAAGGGCAGGCTACGCTTTCTAGATTCAAGTTCCAGCCGACTATCAGCTACTATCTTTTCCAGAATCATTCAAAGCCCTCTCGGTCAAGCCCTGACTGAACCTGACCAGTTGCTCCAGCTTGGTCAAGGCACGACCATCGTCTATTACCTCCCCAGCCAGGGCTACTCCCTGTTGAAGCGTCCCCACCCTGTCGCCGGCCAGCAGCACCGCAGCGGCATTCATCAGCACCACATCCCGCTGAGGACCGGGGGTACCGGCCAGGATTTCACGCAACAAGGCAGCGTTCCCGTCAGCAGTGCTACCCCTCAAGTCCCCCAGCTCAGCCCGGGGTAAACCAAACTCCTCAGGACTAATTAAATAGCTCCTGAGACCGCCATCTTTAAGCTCACAGACCCGGGTTTTCCCGGTGATTGTGATTTCATCCAGGCCATCCTCACCGTGGACTACCAGGGCACGATGACAACCCAGACCTCGAAGCACAGAAGCAAGCTTCTCCACCAGCGACTCCTCAGCCACACCCAGCACCTGAGCACCAGCGCCAGCAGGGTTAGTAAGCGGACCGAGTATGTTAAACACGGTGAGAACTCCAATCTCGCGCCGGGGAGCAGCCGCATACTTCATTGCCGGATGGAACACCGGGGCGAACATGAAACCTATCCCCACCCCCTCCAGACACCTTTCTACCTGCCCGGCATCAAGGTCAATCCTGACACCCAGAGCCTCCAGCACATCGGCGCTGCCACAGTGACTGCTCATGGCACGGTTACCATGCTTGGCCACCCTGAGGCCGGCTCCAGCAGCAACAAAGGCAGCAGCCGTGGAGATATTAAAAGTAGACAAGCCATCACCACCCGTGCCACAGGTATCCACCACCGGCCCGGCAACCGCCACCGGGATAGCTCTAGCCCTCATCGTTCTAGCCAGCCCGGTGATTTCATCGACAGTCTCTCCCTTGACCCTCAGTGCGGTAACAAAGGCGCCAAACTGGGACGACGTAGCCTCGCCCCGCATTATCTCCTCCATAACCGTAGCCGCCTCTTCCGCGGTCAGCGAATCCCCAGATACCAAAATACCTATTGCTTCCTTAATCATGATGAGTTACCTCCGCAGCCAATCGTCTACCATTGATTTTAAAGTAGAGCTCTCCTATAAATGCCCTCTTCTCCCCATCCTGCTCTTCAATACGAAATTCCTGAACAGTAGTTATGTCCCTTTCGTATATGTCCCGATATTTAGCTTCAAGTCTTGGTTTTGTTTGGTCAACCAACTGTCCACCAAACTGTTCCCACCTAAAACTGATTGACTCTTTTGCTGCTACTCCTAAGGCTTTCGACTCACGAGGTGGAAAGTAGAGCGATTTGCCAGGGGGGTTATCCAAGGGCGGGGATGAAAAGGATAGCCGTATGTTAATAGCCACACCCTTGCCTAGATTGTGCCAAGCAACTTCTAACCCCACCCCAGTTTGTAACGTTCCATAGTCAACCTCATTAGACCCAAGTTTTTTGTTAACGATACTCCTCCGAATTATATCGGGTACCAACAGAGGCAAGCTTTCAGTATACCTTTGCTCTCTCATCTCCTCAGCCATTTTCACGCTGGCCTCTGTCTGCTCCTTGGCTGCTTTGGCAATTTCCGCAGTCCTCTTCACATAAGTGGCGGTAATCAAAACAAGGACAAAAGATATTATTATCTGGATAGCCTGTGCAGCGTCAATCAACTCGTAAATGCGTATTAACGCAAGCGCAATGGCAAATATAATCCCTGAAACAAACAGGCTTTTTCTTTCATTCTTACTCATTTCTTCACCTCCTAACTGTTGCCCCTATTATAAGACAACTGGAGGAAATTCCTCAGTAAATCCTTCCCCGCTTCAGTCATAAAGGATTCGGGGTGGAACTGGATACCCTCTACCGGGTAATGGCGATGCCGTATACCCATTATCTCACCATCGTCAGTCCAGGCGGTCACCTCAAGACAGTCCGGGAGCCCCTCACGGCTCACCACCAGCGAATGGTAGCGAATAGCGGAGAAGGGGTTGGGTAGTCCAGTCAGCACCCCCTCACCAGTATGATGAATCAGGGACGATTTGCCATGCATTATCTCCCTGGCCTGCCCTATCTCGCCACCATAGCTATAACCAACACACTGGTGCCCCAGACAAACGCCCAGTATCGGCAAACTAGAGCCGAAATGTCTAATGGCATCGTTGGAGATACCGGCGTGCAGCGGTGTAGACGGGCCGGGTGAGATAACCAGCCGCCGGGGGTTCATACCGGCAATCTCCTCCAGCGTGGTTTTATCATTGCGCACCACCCTCACCTCCTCACCCAGCTCACTCAGGTACTGAAAGAGGTTGTAGGTAAAGCTATCATAGTTATCAATCAGCAACAGCATGATTTTCCCCGGCTATCAGGCTTGAGCTCTCGGCCTGGTCAATAGCCTTAAGCAGTGCTCGCGCCTTATTCATACTTTCCTCGTACTCACGCTCAGGCACACTGTCGTAGACAATCCCGCTTCCTGCCTGCACATAAGCAACGCCCTTGGTCGCTACCATAGTCCTTATGGCGATAGCCATATCCATGTTGCCCGAGAAAGAGAAATAGCCCACCGCCCCGGCATACGGCCCCCTCTTCTCCGGCTCAAGCTCGGTGATTATTTCCATAGCCCGAATTTTAGGCGCCCCGGACACCGTGCCCGCGGGGAAGCAGGCTTGCAGGGCATCAAAGGCAGTCAGGTCACCCCGCAGCTTGCCCTGCACATGAGTAACCAGATGCATAACATGAGAGTAACGCTCGATATCCATCAGGTCACTAACCTTAATCGTGCCCGGTTCGCTCACGCGCCCGATATCATTACGCCCCAAGTCCACCAGCATAATATGCTCGGCACGCTCCTTCTCGTCACCACGGAGCTCCTGCTCCAGCCTGGCCTCCTCAGCCGGGCTCGTCCCCCGCGGCCTGGTCCCCGCCAGGGGGCGGGTCATTACCATGCCATCCTCCACCCTCACCAGAATCTCGGGGGAAGCCCCGATAATCTGGAAATCAGCAAAATCCAGAAAGAACATATATGGAGAGGGATTAATAGTGCGCAGCGCCCTGTAGATTTCAAAAGGAGCAACATCGGTAGGCTGGGACAGGCGCTGGGACAGCACCACCTGGATAGCCTCACCGGCAGTGATATACTGCTTTATCTTATCCACGCTAGCCTCAAACTCCTCCCTGGAGAAGCTTGAGGAAAGTCTGTGGCTACCCCCGGAATGGGTGGCAGCTCCCCTATGCTGACTTGGTGGGAGTGGTTGCCTCAACCTGTCCACCAGACTATCAATCCTGCCCACCGCCCTTTGATATTCTGCCTCTATATCGCCGTCAAGGTGGACATGGCTCAAAACCCTGATCTTATGGGTGACATGGTCAAAGACCAGCATGGTATCCACGAACATAAATAGCGATTCGGGTAACCCCAAGGGATCGTGGTCCGGGGAGGGTAACTCCTCAAAGCGGGTCACCGTTTCGTAAGCAAGGTAGCCCACAGCACCGCCGCAGAACCGAGGCAGGTCACCAACCGTTACCATCTTATACTTGCCAAGTTCCTCAGCAATGAGAGGCAGCGGATTGGTCCCATCCTCCCCCCTGGTAGTCAGCACCCGGTAGGGCTCGGTGCCTATAAAGCTGTAACGAGCCAGTCGCTGCCCCCCCTCAACACTCTCCAAAAGAAAGGAATAGCTACCATGATTAATCTTCAGGAAGGCAGACACCGGCGTCTCCAGGTCGGCAACGACTTCACGATAGATAGGGACTAAATTACCATCCTTCTTGTACTTCTTAACCTCTTCTAATGTTGGGTAGTACATATAACCCCCATTAAAACAAAAAACCTTTCGCCCCTAGGGGCGAAAGGTTAAACCTTCGCGGTGCCACCCTAATTGATTGCCCGATACCTCAGACAACCATCTCTTTGGGGTACGGCCTCACCATCCGGAAGCGATACCCTGGGCTCTAATAACGGTGCCCTTTCCGTCAAAACCTACTCCGGAAACCCTTTCGGCTTGCAGCTCCCGAGCCCATTCAACCTCTGCGCCAGCACCGGCTCACACCTTACCCGGCTCTCTGCGCCTCGCTGGGGGCATACTAGTCTCGTTCCCAGCCTTTACCTTTTAACCTGCATATATTCTAAACGTGTTGTCAATTATTGTCAAGATGCCCGTGACCAAGCGACCGCTTTATGTGTGGCTGTAGTTCGACCTCCCCCCATCTCCACCAAGAATCCATCCAGAGGCAGCCCCTGTATATCCAGGCCACGCTTGACTAGGCACGCGCTCTACCCACCTTGAAACAGAAAAACCCGGTTAGTATCCAAACAACCGCTAACACCGTATACCGCAGCCATTCAGGCCAACCATAGAAATAATAAAACGACTGTGCGGTTGACCCGGCACTTTCATTAGAGGCGCCGTCTACCGCCTTTACCCTCCAGTAGTAGGGTACCCCACTTCCGCTTGACCTAAGCTTATCTGCTTTGGTAACCGTATACTCCGAGGAGACAAGCCCGGTCTTCTCAAATATGATAGCAGAAAAATTGGCATCGGTTGCTACCTGAAAGGTATAGGTTATACCGCTGGGGTCAGTAACATCCTCCCAGTCAAAACACGCCCCGGGCTTCACTTGGTCCGGATTTTCCAGCAAGAGCAACTCTGGCGCCGGCGGTGCCACTGACTCAACACTAAACATCAAGAGCACCGAGTTAGCCCCATCACTGGCAGTTACTTCGTGATTGCCATGTATGCTAACCGGAACGTTAAAACTAACTGAGAAAGCACCGTTGTTACCAACGACACCCTCTGCTATGGGAGTACTATCGTAACTGATAGTAACGGGCAGGTCACCCATAAAACCCGTACCATTAACGGTGACCTCCTCCCCGATATGACCGGTAACCTTGCTGAGGCTGATGCCGGCAGCCACGGTAAACTGTATCCGCACCTCATTACCGCCTTCATCCTTCACATATAAATCACAGATGTGCGAAATAAATTCTGGTACTGTAATGACGGCCTCAAAGCCGCCACACTCATCGGTTCTCTGGGTTGTCACTCCGATACCGCCAAGGCAGACAGTAACGTTACTACTCGTGTGAAAACCGGTACCACTTACAGTGACCGCAGCGCCTATAGATGCCGAGGCTGGCTCCAAAGCAACAGACGGCACAACTCTAAAATTGGCTTCAGCCTGGTTACCATAAGCATCCTGAACTACCACCCTATGATTCCCCCCACCACTATTTGGAATAGTGAAGCTACAAGTGCACTCACCGGTAGGCAAAACAACCTCGCTGCCCACACTCACTCTGGCATCACCGCTGTGATAGTAAAAGGTGGCTTTACCATTGACATAGAGACCTTCACAACGGGCTGTCACGTTAGTGCCAACAGTGCCAATCTCGGGAACCAGCTCAATATCAGTGTTTACAACAGTAAAAGAGTCGCTGCACGCCAGCTGAATACCATCTACGTTAGTGACAGCGACACGGGCTACACCCGACGCAGCGTTAGGAGGAACACCAAAGATTACCATCAAAGTCCCATCTTGGGGAACGAGCATCGGACTATCAGCGATTTCTATATCCCCAAAGATGATATGTACTATGTCTCCTACATAGGAGGCAAAGTTTGTCCCCGTTAACGTAACCTCCGTACCCCTTGCTCCAGAAGTAGGACTCAGGCTGAGCTGCGGTGCTGCGAGGACTGGCGCCGCTAACGTAAAAATCAAGGCGAAGCGTAGAGCGGCAGTTAAGGCGAATATACGGAATACGGTTGCAAGTTTCATTAACCCTTTCCAGTCATCTCCCTGCCATAGTATAGCAGCGCCAATTCTATAACACTCCCCAACATCTTTCAACCCGAAGACCGGCTCTGCTTACAACTGTACCTCCTCAGCTTTTATGCACAATGAGTTTAAGCCCATCCTGCCTCTCAACAACAACCTCCTCCCCGGAGCCTATCTCCCCGCTGGCTGACTTCGCCACCCACAGCTCCCCCTTAATCCTGACCAAACCCTCTGGGGCCAGCGGGCTTACCACCTCGCCCTTACTGCTAACCATATGTGGCAGACCAACCACCGGTTTCCTCCTCAGTGCCCGGCTTCCCATCCGATAGGTAATAACAGAATAGGCACCCCACGCTGCCATCAATGCAATCAGCCCAGCCAGAGGTATATGGATACCCAGGTGGGGTAACCCCACAAGCACAATCACCGCCAGAGCCACTTCCTCCAGCACGGTGCTAATAATAGCCAATACCAGCCTGGTTCTCATCCCTTCGCCTAACCCCTCCCTTAATTATAGCAGGACGGCTCTATTGCCGATACTCAAATATGGGTGCTATAATTGGTCAACATAACTACACGAGGCAAAAATGAAGCTGAGTCGAGAAGAGGTGTTGCATATAGCCCTGCTGGCCCGGCTGGGTCTGAATGAGTCCGAGGTGAACAGGCTCAGCAAGCAGCTATCCAATATTCTAGAGAACTTTGAGGTATTACAGCAGGTGGATACCAGCGGTATCCCGCCCACTGCCCAATCTATTGCCCTCCAGAATGTAATGAAGGACGACGAAGCCGCCGACTCCCTACCCCAGAGTGAGATTCTGGCCAACGCCCCCCGAAAGGACGGGAATTTCTTCAGGGTAAAAGCAGTGCTAGAGTGAAGCAAGCACCCGAGGAACCGAGGTTGATGAAAAATCACAACCAGCTGACAATTCACGAGGCACACGAGCTACTCAAGGCCAAGCAACTGTCCTCGGTTGAACTGACCAGGGCTTGCCTGGAGGGCATCCATCAGGCAGAGCCTAAGGTCCGCGCCCTGGTTACCGCTACCGAGGAGCTGGCTCTCAAGCAAGCCCGTAAGGCCGATGAGTTTATTGCCGCTGGTAACATGAATCCCCTTACCGGTATCCCGGCAGTAATCAAGGACAATATGTGTACCAAAGGGATACGCACCACCTGCTCGTCAAAGATGCTGGAAAACTTTGTGCCCCCCTATAATGCCACGGTGGTGGAAAGGCTAGATGACTGCGGCGCAGTAATTGTGGGCAAATCAAATATGGATGAGTTTGCTATGGGCTCATCCACCGAGCACTCCGCCCTGTTCCCCACCCATAACCCCTGGGACCTGAGCCGCGTCCCCGGCGGTAGCAGCGGGGGCTCAGCCACCGCCGTAGCCGCCGGCGAGGCCATCTATGCCCTGGGCTCGGACACCGGGGGCAGTATTCGCCAGCCGGCTGGTTTCTGCAGTGTTACCGGCCTAAAGCCCACCTACGGCAGGGTAAGCCGATACGGGCTGGTCGCCTTTGCCAGCTCCCTTGACCAGATTGGCCCCCTGACCCAGGATGTGGCTGATTGCGCCCTGGTGCTAAACGCCATTGCTGGCTATGATACCAGAGACTCTACCTCGGTTCCCCAACCTGTGCCTGATTATACCCGGTGCCTGACTGCTGACCTCAACGGGCTCCGCATCGGTGTGCCCAGGGAATACTTTGTTGAGGGGATGCAGGCAGAGGTGGCAACCGCCATAAAAGCCGCCATCAACAAGCTTGAGGAGCTAGGCGCCAGAGTGGAATGGGAGGTAGCACTACCCCACACCCCCTATGCTTTAGCAGCATACTACATTATTGCCCCCTCAGAGGCATCAGCCAACCTGGCTCGCTACGACGGGGTAAAGTATGGCTTCTCCTGCCAAGACGCCGATAGCATGTGGGAGGCTATGGAGAAGACCCGCCAGTATGGCTTTGGCCCCGAGGTAAAAAGACGCATTATGCTGGGCACCTATGCCCTTTCCGCCGGCTATTATGACGCCTGGTATCTTAAAGCCCAGAAGATCCGCACCTTAATCAGGCAGGAGTTTGACCGGGCTTTTGAGAAATATGACGCCCTGGTAACCCCCACCTCACCC
Source organism: Dehalococcoidales bacterium (assembly GCA_034411815.1). GTDB lineage: Bacteria > Chloroflexota > Dehalococcoidia > Dehalococcoidales > DAOWJC01 > W53-108. The sequence continues at coordinate 22,262 of DAOUMH010000065.1, forward strand.
ACCGTTCCCTTCAAGATAGGGGAGAAGGTGGACGACCCGCTTCAGATGTATCTGAGCGATGTCTGCACCCTGCCGATAAATATTGCCGGCTTGCCGGCTATCTCCATCCCGGCCGGCTTTGCTGACGGGCTGCCCATAGGAATGCAGATTATCGGCAAGCCCTTTGGTGAAGAGACAATCCTAAAAACCGCCTATGCCTACCAACAGGCAACCGACTGGCACAAGCGGAAGCCTCAGATATGAGACAAAATAAATTCAGGAGGGTAAATCATGGCTAGGCAGAAGTTGGACAAAGAGACTCGGAAAGCCCTATTGAGTGCACGAAAAATGGTGGAGGAAATCGCCAAAGCAGATATGAATGAGGCTGAAACACGTACGCGTATATACCGTATCTTCGAAACACTTATGGGATATGATACTTTCAAGCATGTTACACAGGAATATGCAATTCATGGCGCCGGGGATACGGTACATTGTGATTTTGCTATCCAACTAGATTACAAAGAGTCATCAAGGCCCGACTTTCTAGTTGAGATAAAAAGGGTAAACATTGACCTTGCGCCAAAGCATCTTAGGCAAGCTGCGTCCTATGCCATTGACATTGGGTGTGAATGGGTATTGCTAACCAATAGCAAGGAATGGAAGCTCTACCATATCTCTTTCGTTAAACCACCCCAGACAAAACTCATAAATTCCTGGAACCTTATTAGTGATGACCCTGCAATATTAGCCGAGAAATTTAATCTAATCAGCTATAAAAACATTAAAAAGGATAAGTTGGTGCAGCTATGGGAAAAGGCTAATGTCTTGAGTGCACAGAACATTCTTAAGGTTATCCTATCAGAAAAGTCGCTAACATTGATACGACATGGGCTAAAGGGAGAAACAGATGTTGCAGTCTCCCCAGAAGAGATCGTTGGTGGGATTCGCCATCTGCTAAACGAAGCAGCGCTTGCTGAAATGGAAAAGATTAAAATATCTCTACCCGTGAAAAATAAGTCAAAGAAAATAACTACTTCGAAGAGCAAGAAAGAGAGAGAAGAACCATCTACTGAAGAGCCACTTGCTTGAAGTAGAGTTCAAAGAAAGGCTTCGCTTCTCTTTAAAAATCCCCCTTTTCAAAGGGGGAAACGTAAGCCTCTCCCTTTCGTAAAGGGAGACTGAGAGGGATTCCCTCCCTTATCAAAGGGATGGGGGATACAGGGGGAGGGTTACCTAAATAAAAAGCTAAGGGGAACAGATAGGAGGGCTTATGTTAGAATACATGCTTGGTTTCTTCTCATCCTGCTTCGCTAACCCCAGCCTCTTGGGAATTGGTCTGGCCATAGCCTTCGGTGCCATCTGGTTTACTCCCTACTGGACACCAATCCTTAAAAAACCATGGGCCTGGGCAGTCCTGGTCGGCAGTGCCGTCCTCTCCCTCATCGCCGTTACCTTCATTCAAATTCCGCTCTACATCTGGGCAGGACAAGCACTAAATCACTTCTGGAGCCAGGAAGTTCTCCTGAGTTGGATACTGCTTGCCGGGATACCACAAATACTGGTCACCGGGCTGGTTCAGGAGGGATCAAAACTGGTGCCGGTGGTCGTCTACTGGTGGCGCAGCGGCAAGAGTATCAGCCCCGGAGTGGGGCTGGCTCTCGGAGCTGTGGCCGGGGTGGGGCTTGGTATCTTTGAGGCGGTGTGGGTGCATAATTCCATCTTTGCCTCCGGCTGGACCTGGGCAGCAGTGCAAACCGACGGGCTGATAGCCCTAGCCGGCTTCTGGGGCAGGTTCTTCACCATTGCCTTCCATACTGCTTCCTGTGCCATAGCCGGGTGGGGTCTGGCTAAGGGCTGGGGGTGGCAGTTCTATCTACTGGCCGCCTTCCTGCACGCCATCCTGAACTACAGCGCTGTTCTTATCCAATCGGGGGTCATGACAGCCACCCAACTGGAGATATTTATCGCGGTATGGGCAGTGCTGGTAACCGGGGGTGCCCTGTGGCTCCGCTGGAGAAAGTCAGCGATTGCAGACGAAGAAGCCGGGGATACCGAGGACGGGGTCACCTATCAGGATCAGGTATAACAAACTGTTCCAACTCTGCTATAATACTTATGGAACAGCAACGCTCACTGACTGAGCTAGTGAGGGTCAAATAATGAAAAAAGAGATTCTTAAAATACTGGAAAATGATGCCCGAACCACCGTCAAACAGATATCAACCATGACCGGCGCCCCAGTATCCGAGGTCAGCAGCCTCATCAAGCAAGCTGAAAAGGACCGAACTATCCTGAAATACAAGACGATAATTAACTGGGATAAGGCAGGAAACGAGCGAGTCTGGGCCCTGATAAAGGTTAAGGTTACCCCGCAGAGAGACGTTGGCTTTGACTCTGTAGCCGAGCGCGTCTCACGCTTCCCTCAGGCTCACTCCGTCTACCTAATCTCGGGAACCGACGACCTGCTGGTTCTGATAATGGGTAAAACCGAGCATGAGGTAGCCGATTTCGTATCACGGAAGCTGGCTCCCATTGAAGGGGTGCAGGGGACAGTTACCCACTTCGTCCTCAAGCGTTACAAGGAGGACGGTGAAATTTTAGGAGGCGAGGAAGAGATTAAGCGGCAACCGGTAACCCTTTAGATAACCCCTTATCTCTTGCTCATCAAGGATTTTTATGTCAATAATCTCCCAGAGCCAGCAAAGAAAACAGCATAATCTTACCTCACAGCGGGTAAGCCAAATATCCCCCTCCGGGATACGGAAATTCTTTGACCTCCTGGCTTCTATTGAGGGGGTAATCTCGCTAGGGGTCGGCGAGCCTGACTTTGCCACTCCGTGGCATATCCGCGAGGCAGCCATCAACTCGATGGAAAAGGGCTACACCATGTACACCTCAAACGCAGGTATGCCCGAGCTGCGTCAGGAACTCTCACACTACCTGAAGGATACCTACAAACTGTCATATGACCCTGATGGTGAACTGCTGATTACCGTCGGGGTTAGCGAGGGACTGGACCTGGCAATGAGAGCCATCCTCGACCCCGGGGACGAGGTCATCATGCCCGACCCCTGCTATGTTTCCTACAACCCCTGCGTCACCCTGGCTGGAGGAACACCGGTTATGGTGCCTACCAACCAGGAAAACAACTTTGAGATTAGAGCCACCGATATTGAGCAACGGGTTACTAACAAAACCAAAGCCGTTCTCATCGGCTATCCGGCCAATCCCACCGGAGCCGTAATGAGCAGGGAAAACCTGTCACAGATAGCCGATGTAGCCCGGCGACATAACCTTCTGGTAATCTCCGACGAGATTTATGCCAGACTAGTCTACGGGGTAGAGCATACCTGCTTTGCCAGCCTGCCCGGGGCAAAGGAGAATACTATCCTTCTGGGCGGGTTTTCCAAGGCTTATGCTATGACCGGCTGGCGTATTGGTTACGCAGCGGCCCCCCAGGAGGTTATTGCCGCCATGACCAGGGTTCACCAGTATACCATGATGTGCGCCTCCACAATGGCTCAGGTAGCTGCCACCGAGGCGCTGAAATCAGGTGAGACCAGCGTGCAGGAAATGGTAGAGGATTACAACCGGCGCCGCCAGTTTATAGTCAAGGGGCTAAACGATATCGGGCTAACCTGCTTTGAGCCCCGGGGGGCATTTTATGCCTTCCCATCAATAAAGAGCACCGGCATGACCTCAGATAGTTTTGCCGAAAGGCTGTTACTAGAGGGAAAGGTAGCGGTAGTCCCTGGGTCAGCCTTTGGACAACACGGCGAGGGGTATGTCCGTTGTTGCTATGCTACCTCGCTATCTGAGATTGAGGAAGCACTATCCAGAATGAAGCGGTTCCTAGATAAATACCGAAAGGCTTAAGGAGGGTTGATAAATGATGGGCTACTTTACAATACTGGCAGCTATACCAGGCTTCTTTATAAGCTCCCTTATCCTCATGGCGCTGTGGGGGGTCATTGCTCCCAACTTCGGCATAGCCAAGATAGACTATCCTATGGCTATGCTGATAAACATCACCCTCTGGCTGGCAGTGGCACCTCTGGCAGCAACCGGACGGAGAAAATAGATAAGAGGGGTTCTCACCTCTCTAACGGGTATCAGAGGCAACCGTGAATAAACCGGTCTGTCACAGACCGGGGTTATATAGGCCTGACCCTTGAAGGTCAAAGGGCATGCGGGGACAAACCGGGAAGCGCCCCGCCCTGCAAAATCCATGTTCGCTACGGTGGGGAGAGGTAAGGCTGGTATACGATAGCAAGATTGCTCCGCGTTATCAGTTACGGGATAAGCTATTCTACAGAGGAGGCAAAGCCAATTAAAGAAAGCTATGCTAAAGCTGGCGTGAACACTGCCCTCGCCGATAAAGTTAAGGGGCTGATTGGCAAGCATGCCCGGTCAACCTTTGGCCCCGAGGTTTTGAGCGGGGTCGGCTTCTTCGGCGGGCTCTTCGAACTCAAGGGATATAAAGAGCCAGTCCTGGTATCCAGCGTTGACGGGGTAGGCACCAAGCTGAAGATTGCCTGTGCTCTAGCCAAGCATGACACCATCGGCATTGATATAGTTAATCACTGCGTCAATGATATCCTCACCTGCGGCGCTGAGCCCCTCTTCTTCCTGGACTATATTGCTATGGGCAGGCTGGTGCCGGAGCAGGTAGAGGCTATTGCCCGGGGACTGGCCAGTGCTTGTCAGAAGGTCGGCTGTGCCCTCATCGGCGGTGAAACGGCCGAGATGCCCGGGCTATACTCCGGGGAGGACTATGACCTGGTAGGCTTTATCATCGGGGTGGTAGAGAAAGAAAAAGTTGCTATGGGTGAGAATATTTCAGCCGGCGATGCCATCATTGGCCTGCCCTCCAGCGGGTTGCATACCAACGGTTACTCGCTGGTAAGAAAGATTTTTGGAGAAACTAAAACAGCATTAGACACCCATTACCCTGAGCTGGGGCGCAGCCTAGGAGAGGAGCTTCTGGAGCCTCACCGCAGCTACTACCACCAGCTGAAGCCCCTGCTGCCGCTCATCAAGGGTATGGCACATATTACCGGTGGCGGATTGATTGGTAATGTACCCAGGGTCCTGCCACAGGGGGTGGCGGCAGAATTCCACTGTCAGGCGTGGACGGCACCGCCTATCTTCCAGCTCATCCAGCAGCGAGGTAATATTGACCGAGACGAGATGTACCGGGTATTTAACATGGGTATTGGCATGGTGCTCATCTGCTCACCCGAGGATGTTGACCAGATAACCCTCACCCTGCCAGAGGCTAAGGTTATCGGCAGGGTAACGCAGCAGACAGGCGAGGCCAGAGCGATTATCAATTAGACATATAAAATTGGTGGGGCTCACACAGCCGGCACACCATAGGAAGGAAGAGCGAAAAGGGTAACTAACGGCATATTCATAATCGCACTGGAAGAAAAGTAAGAATTAAAGTAAGTGGAGGAGTTTATGCGAGCTATCATTAGCGTATCTGACAAGGCAGGAGTAACCGATTTCGCCAAAGGGTTAAGCCAGTTGGGATTTGAGATATTCTCAACCGGGGGCACCCAGAAGGCACTGGAAGAAGCCAGGGTGCCGATAAAAAGTGTATCCGGGCTTACCGGCTTCCCCGAGATTCTCGATGGCAGGGTGAAGACCCTGCACCCTATAATCTATGGCGGTATCCTAGCCAGACGCGACCTGCCCGAGCATATGGCACAGCTAGCCCAGAATAAAATTGAGGCTATTGACCTGGTGGCAGTCAATCTTTATCCCTTCGTCCAGACCGTAGCCAGGGAGGGGGTTACACTTGATGAAGCGGTAGAAAATATTGACATCGGCGGACCAAGCATGATCCGGGCTTCAGCCAAGAACTTCCCCAGTGTCATCGTGATAGTAGACCCGGCTGACTACCAGCCAGTTCTAGAGAAACTGAAGCAGGGGAACATAGACCTGGCCGAGCGTAAACGGCTGGCCCAGAAGGCTTTCCAGCATGTAGCCATCTATGATACAGCTATTTCACAGTATCTGAGACAGGATATGGAAGGCTTCCCTGAGGAGATGACAATAGCCCTAAAGAAGCGCTATGGACTCCGCTATGGTGAGAACCCCCATCAGTCGGCTGCCTTCTACGCCGAGCAGGTAGTGGGCGAGAAGAAGGCAAACGGTATCACCTGGGCAGAGCAGCTAGGAGGCAAGGAGCTTTCCTTCAATAACATCCTGGATGCCGACGCTGCCTGGGGAGCAGCTACCGACTTTGCTGCACCCACGGTATCCGTTATCAAGCATACCAACCCCTGTGGCCTGGCAAGCTGTGACGATATTGCCGAAGCCTACCGGCGGGCCTTTAGCGGCGACCCGGTGGCTGCCTTCGGCGGCATCGTCGCTTCAAACCGCAAGGTCACCCTGGCCATGGCAGAGGAGATAAAACCCGTCTTCTACGAGATAGTCATCGCCCCGGAATATGAACCCGAGGCACTCAAGTTGCTACAACAAAAGAAGAACCTGCGCATTCTCGTCGCCGCACTACCACCCGGCTACGGCAAGGCTGAACCGAGCTACCTTGATTTCCGCAGGTTAAAGGGTGGTCTCCTTGTCCAGAGTTCAGACTCCCTACCCGAAACCAGCGTGAACCTTAAGACGGTAACCAAGCGTCAGCCAACCAAGGCTGAAATAGAAGACCTGCTTTTCGCCTGGCGAGCAGTCAAGCACATAAAATCAAACGCCATCGTGCTGGCCAAGGACAAGACGCTCCTGGGGATGGGAGCAGGACAGCCCAGTCGGATTATCAGTGCCCAGATAGCCAAGGAAAAGGCCGGGGAGAAGACGGCAGGTAGCGTCCTGGCTTCGGATGCTATGTTCCCCTTCCCTGATGTAGTGGAGGCAGCAGCCGAAGGTGGGGTAACCGCTATCATCCAGCCCGGCGGTTCGATAAGAGACGAGGATTCAATCAAGACGGCTGACAAGCACAACATAGCTATGGTCTTCACCGGCGTGAGGCACTTCAGACACTAATTCACAGGGGCTCCGAGTGTTAATAATCGGTAAAGAGCAGGTTAATAGTCTTATAGGCAGGTTAAGCGACTCTTCACAGCTCAGCCAATGTCAGGATGAGGTGAAGAAGATGCTGGAGATAAAGTCAGCGTTACTGTGGTGGGCGGAAAGCGGGAAGTGTTGTATGTGGCAACTGGGATCCCATCTTGCCGACGAAATTCAGATTCTGGAAGAAACGCTGAAGCTACTGGATAACGGCAACCCTTCCCAAGCATCATCGCTGCTCACAAAATATGCGGACCAACTGGCGTGGGTAGAAGGCGCCGAGGCTCATGGCTAATGCAGTCCTGGTTATAGATATGATCAGGGGCTTCCTGGAGGAAGGTCGCCCTTTATACTGCGGGGCCCGAGCCCGCCGCATAATCCCCAGCGTGCAAGGCCTCCTGGAGCAGGAGCTTAGCCTTGGGTCTGCGGTATTCTTCCTCTGCGACCACCATACTCCTGACGACCCTGAGTTCAGGATGTTCCCACCACACTGCATTGAGGGCACCGCCGAAGCAGAGCTCGTTCCCGAACTGGCTCAATATGAGGGTGAGGTAATACCCAAAAGGCGCTGAAGCGCCTTTTTCGATACCCCGCTCAAGTAGAAGCTGGGTAATCTTAAGCCAGACAGGTTGATTGTCTGCGGGGTGTGTACCGATATCTGCGTGCTGCACACTGTATCCGATGCCAGAAATCGCGACTATCAGGTGGAGGTACCAGTCGACTGTGTTGCTTCCTTTAATGAAAGGGCACACGGCTTTGCTCTAGAGCATATGGAAAAGACGCTGGGGGTAAAGCTAACCAGCTTCAGTACCAGCCGGATTAAGAAACCGCCCAAATTTGAACCCTCCGAGGCTGTCCTGTCCGGTGATACGGCTGATATATACTTCGCCCGCACGATAGATATACTACGCCACGAGGCACTTAACCCGGTGGCTACCATGCAGGTATTCTCCAGCCAGGCTGGCATCCTCTGTGGAATAGAAGAAGTCAAGGCTCTGCTTGCCCTGGTTTTGCCCCGGGATAGCGGCAAGGTATGGGCCCTGGGTGAGGGTGAAACCATGGACAGGAAGGAAGTGGTACTGCAGATAACCGCTCCCTATCAGAGCTATGGGCTGTATGAAACGGCCATAGACGGCATTCTAGCCCAGTGCAGTGGCTGGGCAACAGCCTCCAGGCAATGCGTGGAAGCTGCCCGGGGGATACCTATTACTAGCTTCGGTGCCCGCCATGTTCACCCTTCAGTAGCCGGGCTTATGGATTACTCTGCTATTATCGGTGGCTGTGCTGGAACAGCCAGCACAGCCGGTGCCAGACTGGCCGGCATCAAACCAACCGGGACTATGCCCCACGCCCTGGTTATAATTATGGGCGACACAGCCAAAGCCACCATAGCCTTTGATAGATACACCCCGCCCGAGGTGCCCCGGGTGTCTCCGGTTGACACCTTCAAGGACGAGGCAGAGGAAAGCCTGCTGGTGGCTCAGGCACTGGGGGAGAAGCTCAATAGTGTGCGGCTTGATACCCCCAGCGAGCGGGGCGGGGTTACCATTACCCTGGTCAAGGAGGTAAGAGCCAGGCTGGACCTAGCCGGCTTTAACAAGGTCGGGATTTTTGTCAGCGGTGGTATTGACCCGGAGCGCATTACCTATTTCATTGAGAACGGGGCTCCGGTTGACGGCTTTGGTATCGGTAGCTACATCAGTGGTGCCAAGCCCATAGACTTTACCGCCGACCTTCATGAGGTGGAAGGTAAACCCATTGCCAAGCGGGGCAGAATCCCCGGCATCATCCCCAACCCCAGGCTTAAACGGGTGATGTAAAAACCGGAAAGGTCCTTAACCCCCCTCACCCTTAGCCAGCTGCTCCTTCAGGTAATCTATGGCTTTTACCGGAGTGGGGTCAATCTCATACAAAATCGCCAGGTAGTAGCTGATATAGTCACCGAACAGCACCAGGCTCATCATCTGGCTAAGCGGGCTGGTGCCGTCGCCATCCACAATCTGGTAGCCAACCCTGGCCCGGCCAAGGAGCTGGCAGGTTATCCGGTAACGAAGCTGCGTGCGCTGTTCCAGCAGAGCCGACCGGAGCAAAACCACCATTATTTTATCGGCTAATTCCGGGGGGAACTGATAGCCAACCACAGCATTGTGATTGAGCTCGGGGAAAACCTCATAGAAAGCCCATGCCTTGCTATTCTCATTGATCTGGGTCTTCCAGCGACGGGCTACCTCGGAGACTACACCGGCTCCATAGAGCACCGGCAGATGACCATAAAGCCTGTTTGCCAGTTGCTTGGCCGGGTTACGGGAGAGGGGGACATCTTCCCCCACCCTCCGGGCAAGTTCTTGCAAAACCCCGACCGTCTCTCTTACATCGGCTGACTTATCACCCAGGAAGCCAAGCCTTTGCAGAAAACCGAGTATGGGCAGAAAGCTAAAGGCTAAAGCCGCCCGGGGCTGGGCTTTATAATCAAAGCTGAAAACTGGGATATTCCTCTCCTCAGCCAGGCTCTTCAGCCTGCCGCCGGTAGTAACTACCAGCTTTCTTGAACCCGTCTCCACCGCTTGCTCGAATGAGGAGAGGGTCTCCTCGGTCTTCCCGGAGTAGCTGGAGGCAATGACCAGGGTTCCAGCATCAACCAAGGCGGGCAGATTATAGTCACGACAGACAATGACAGGTAGCTTCGCCTCCGATACCGCCAGGCTGGCTACCAAATCACCACCGATAGCCGAGCCACCCATACCCAGAATGACCACCTTATCCACCACGGAATAGTCCTGAGGCAGGTCGAACCTCATAGCCATTTGCCAGGCCTGCTGGCAAAGCCGGGGCATCTCATGGAGGCAGGCCAGCATCCCCCCCTTATCAAACTGTTCATAAACCTGGAGGTCGTCTAAATTGGGCTTATTTATCAACCTCAACTCCTCGGTTAGAGCCGGTCATCCCCCTGCCCACTGCGAGCAGCTTCTCTACCCGGGCCGGGGAACTACTCTCGGCATAGATGCGAAGCAACGGCTCGGTTCCAGAAAATCTAATGAGCAGCCAGGTAGTATCAGCCAGGATAAAGCGATAGCCATCAGTAGTATCAAATTTCACAACCTTGACCCCGTCAATGGACTCCGGTGGATCGCTCCTTATCCTCTCAATTATTGCCTGACGCTCACCCTCAGGAAATTTTATATCCATACGCTGATAGTGGTGAGGCCCCACCTTGCTGTAGAGATAGCCTATGAGCTCTGACGGGGTTTTACCTGTCTTAATCATCAGGTCAAGGAAATAGAGACCAGCCAGGATACCATCCCTGTCCGGCATATGACCCCGGAAGCCGTAGCCACCGCTCTCCTCGCCACCGATGAGAGCATCTTCAGCGAGCATTATCGGAGCGACATACTTAAAGCCTACCGGCACCTCATAGACCGGCACATCAAACATCTCGCCTATGCGGTAAAGCATACTGGTAGTAGTTATCGTCTTGACCATCAGCCCCCGCTCACCGCGTATCTCCAGCAGGTAGAGGCAGAGCAGGGCAAAGACCTCGAGTGGAGTAATAAACACCCCCCTCTCATCTACAATGCCAATACGGTCGGCGTCACCATCGGTAGCCAATCCTACATCCGCCTTCTGCCTCTTCACCGCAGCCGAGAGCTTGGCTAGATTAACCGCAATCGGCTCAGGCCGTATGCCAGGGAACAGCGGATTGCGCTCATCATTTATCTCCGCCAACTTGACAGCCCCCCCACCCAGTATCGTCTTGAAATAGCCGGCACCGGAGCCGTACATAGGGTCAATAACCACCTTCAGCCTGGCCTGGCGCAGCCTGTTCAAGTCAACCAGGCTACCCAACTGGTCGAAGTAACCGGGGGCCAGGTCAAGGTATTCTACCAGCCCCTGCTCCAAGGCTTCAGCCAGCGGGACCCGGCTCACCCCCCCGGTGGCCAGGATGCGGGAGATATTCTTCTCCAGCTCGGCAACGACCTCGGGTGAGGCGCTGGAGCCAAATTCAGCCTTGTACTTAAAGCCGTTCCAGCTAGCCGGATTATGGCTGGCAGTTATAATAACAACCCCCACCACCCCCAGCC
>DAOUMH010000066.1:0-18105 GCA_034411815.1 Dehalococcoidales bacterium
ATTGCCTCTTCTGTTTATTCGAACATCCAGAAGGCACTGACGTGGAATGGGAAGGAGCGTGCTGCTCTCGTTCTTTGCAACACCGCTGTCCTCGGTAACGTCTTGATGTTTTTTCCCAACGAAGTCATTGGGGCATCGCCGCGGGATTACAATTACCGCTCGATCGGCGGCTACCAGCTGAAGAAGGAATTTGTGATCGAGGTCGTCAAGAGGGGCATTGAGACTCAGCGCGATGTCATGCTCGTTCATATTCACCCCAGGGGGTGCCGTGGCATTTACAGCGGAATCGACCTGCGCGAGGAGCCGGAATTTTTCAAGAGCATCACTGACGTGGTTGAGGGCATCCGCCTGGCGTCCATGGTCTTCTCTAACGATTTCTGTGAATGCGACGCGTGGGTATACGATCGCCATCGCCACGGACTTGATCGCGTTGACAAGATTTTGATCGAAGGGGCGCAGGAGTTTGAACTCCGGTCTCCTGCTGGCAGTCCTTCCCAGAGGGTTCGCTTTCGCGAACGCGAGAGCCGCAATGTCCAAGCTTTTGGTGAAGACAGCGTTGCCCAACTCAAAAGGCTCCACTTCGGGGTTGCCGGCGCTTCTGGGCTTGGCGGGCACATTATCGAGATGCTGGCGAGGATGGGCGTCTCTTGCATTACGATCTGCGACATGGACAACATTGAAGAGAGCAACCTCAATAGGCTTCCTGGGGCGACGCGTAATTCCTTAGGGCGCAGCAAGGTAAAACATTACGCGAGTTACGCCAGGGCGATTTCGCCCTCCACGAAGACCATTACGGTCAACGACTCCGTCTACAGCGATGAAGCGCAGAAGTGCCTTGCGAAGGTCGACATCCTGTTCGGGTGCGTTGACTCCGGGGCGCGTCTGAGCCTGAGTCGCATCGCAACGCTCCATCACATCCCATACTTTGACATCGGTGCTTCCATTCGGCGTAAGAATGGAGAGCTGGACTTTATCGGTGGACAAGTGAGTATCACGCTCCCGGATCGCCTGGGCTGTCTTGAGTGTTCGCACCTCTTCGAAAGCCTCAATCGCGAGTTCAACTCGCCCTCCCTCCAGGCGGCAGATCGGGCTGCTGGCTACATGGCCGACTCCCCGAATCCTCTGGTGATGCACCTTGACATGATCCTTGCGGGATTCGCGATCAACGAAATGCTAAAGTACGTCTGGGGCACGGCCAACACTCATCCCCACATCCTTGCTGTCGACATGCTGCGCAACACCGTGAAGTCTCACTTTTTGTCCACGGAAGGGTGCGTGAGTTGTCAGAAGGATGGCTACGCTGGCAAGGGAGAGAATGCCCCGGTTTTTGTGCCCGACTGCGACAAGACGATCGACCTCCATTCCCTCAAGACAAAAGACGATAACTACCCCCAACTCATTCATGTTGGGTCGTAAAGAGGACTTTGCAGTCTCTTTTGGCTTTTCCAGCGCGATGAAATGGAGGTGAGAAATGCAACCACCAGGCCAGGAATTCAGTTTGACGCCCGAGACTGTCACCAAGGTGGTTTATGTGCCTGACAGTTTGGGTCAGTATCATGGTGTCGAAATCTCTGGTGAACAGTACTACGATGCAAATGGCCAGCCGCAGCAGGTGCAGTGGTCAACCTTTGTTCCTTTTGCAATCTCCTACACAAACCTTCTCATCCCGGATACGACAATCTTGCCCCCTCTTTCCGGTGGATAGACACCGGCAACAACATTGAGCAGAGTGGTTTTTCCAGCACCATTACTACCGATGATAGTAATAAAGTCCTCAGCATTAACATCCAGCTTAATATTATCAAGTGCCGTAACTTCATCTATGGTGCCTCTGGAAAACACCTTGCTTATTCCCCTAAGCTGCAGTAAGCTGCGCTTTTCACTCATCTAAGATTCTCCTCTACATCCTAACTGCCGGTGGTATCCACTCATGCCGTATCTTCTTCCGTATATACGGGATTGCCAGAGCTATGATTACAAGTAGTGCCGTAACCAGCTTTAAATCAGTTGGGGGTAGCCCTAACCTGAGAGCAACGCCTATGAACAAGCGATAGGCAAAGGTGCCACCCACCACCGCCAGAAGAACAGCGGTAATACCACGGGGGCGGAATAAACCCTCACCAATTATCACCGAAGCCAAGCCCATTACAATCATGCCTATCCCCATGCCTACATCAGAGAAACCCTGATTTTGAGCCACCAAGGCACCAGAGAGGGCAACAAGCCCATTAGAGATGGAAACACCCAATATGGTAACCATATTGGTATTGCTCCCTAAACCACGCACCATCTGCTCGTTTTCACCAGTCGCCCTCAGTGCCAGACCAATCTCAGTCCGTAGAAACCAGTCCAAAACGGCAAGAACAATAGCAACGAGCACCACCATGCATATGATTGAAAGGACAATACCAGTTTGAGTGCCGAAAAATTGAGCGACCTGCTCAAAGATGGTTATCTCGCGGAGGAGGGGAACATTGGCTCGCCCCATAATCATTAGATTTATGGAATAGAGAGCCACCATCATAAGTATGCCAGCCAGCAGAGCATTTATCCTGAGTTTGGTATTAAGCAGGGAGGTCCCCAACCCAGCACATAGACCGGCACCAAGAGCAGCAGCAGTTGCCAGCCAGGGATTAACACCGTTTATTATCAGGACAGCGGCAACAGCACCCCCCAGCGGAAAGCTACCATCTACAGTGAGGTCAGGAAAGGTAAGCACACGAAAGGTAATATACACACCTGTTGCTACGAAGCCATATACCAGCCCTTCGTAGAATGAAACAGACAGCAAACCACCTATAACATCCAAGGCGTGCTAACTCCTTTCCCGAAACCTGGATGAACTCTTCTAGTTATCCAACCTCACTCCAGATATTTCTACCGGTGCTTATTCCTCATATATTGTTACTGCGCTATCCAATAGAGCCTGAGGAATGGTCACACCCATCCTCATCGCAGCAGCAGTGTTTACCGAGAGGCTGATTACCTCTCCCTTCTCCACAGAGATAGCCGAGGCACTAGTGCCTCCCAGTATCCTAGCTACCATCTCACCCGTCTGATAGCCTATATCATAGTAGTCAAACCCGTAGGCGGCAATACCACCCCTCTCGATTGAAGGCTCATCAGAGGGGAAGAACGGAATGTCGTTATCCTCACAGACTCCAATCAATGCCTCAAGCCCGGATACCACCGTGTTATCGGTACCGACCCAGATAGCATCAACCTGCCCCACTAATGACTGAGCGGCAGCCAGCACATCAGCACTGGTGGACACTGTTTTCTCCACTACATCTATACCCAGTACATCACATGCTTCATTGAGCTTTTCTGTCAAGAATACCGAATTTGACTCCCCGGCATTATAGAGAGTACCCAGCTTAGTGAGCCCTGGAACTATCTCCAGTATCAAATCGACATCATCACTTACCACAACCATATCACTAACCCCGGTCACCAGTTCATCAGGATGACTATTCCAGTCACTCACCAAGTCGGCACCAACCGGGTCGGTAACGGCAGAAAAGACAACAGGTATCTCTGTCCCCTTGGCAGCACTGATAGCTGCCTGACTATTAGGGGTGGCAATACTAACTATCAAATCCACCCCGTCCGAGACGAACTTCTGAGCAATTGAAGCCGTTAGTGACATATCCCCTTCACTATTCTGATAGTCATATTCTACGTTATCACCCTCTACATAACCCTTATCCGCCATGCCCTGCATGATACCCTCTCTGGTCGCATCAAGCGCCGGGTGGGTCACAATCTGGCTTATACCAATCTTATATACCTTGCCTGCCTGTTGATCCCCCACACAGCCGCTCATCAACGGTCCTGCCAGGGCTATCACCAACACCAAGCAAATACCAACCAGTATCTTTAATAACCCTCTATTTTTCATTAAAACCTCCTGTAAAAGCTATGACCAATAAAATATTAAATAACTTAAACTACATCTATCACCCCCCTTTGTGACAACTCAATTTGACTATCATATCAGTTTAACCTCATTTAGTCCATAACCCCCGATGGGGAGAAGGATAACATTACAATGAATAATCTTGCAATTATGTTAAAATGTGAAGCAGGAAGTATTGCCCTCCGAGGAGTTTTGTAAATGATTCCTATCAAGCTAACGATACGCAACTTTATGTGCTACCGAGGTAGTATACCGCCACTCTCTTTTGATGATATCCACACCGTATGTATTTGCGGCGATAACGGTAATGGTAAATCAGCCTTGATTGACGCTATGACCTGGGCACTATGGGGACGAGCCAGGGCCAAAAGCGATGACGACCTCATCTATTCCGGGCAGACCGAAACAGAGGTGGAGTTTGACTTCGCCGTGGGGCAGCAACAATACCGCATCATACGCAAACACTCCAATCCCAAGAGGCGAAGGGCATCGGGACAGACTATTCTGGAATTCCAGATAGCTGCCAACGGCAGTTTCAGGTCAATCACAGGCAATAATATGAGCCAGACACAACAAAAAATCATTGATGCCATCCATATGGACTACCCCACCTTTGTTAACATCTCATTCCTACGCCAAGGCCACACCGACGAGTTCACCATAAAGCGACCGACTGAGCGCAAGCAAGTACTGGCTGATATTCTGGGGCTTTCCCTCTACGACGAGCTTGAGGGGCAAGCCAAAGAGTTGGCCAAACAGCAAGAAACGGAAAGGACACAACTGGACAGTGCCATTAAAGATATTAACGACGAACTAGCCCGCAAGCCAGCCTATGAAACCGAGCTCGAACAGGCACGGGCTGAAGTCTCCCAAGCAGAGGAAATCATAAAAGGGCAAGAGACCAAACTCAATGGCCTGCGGCAGGAAAAGGACAGGCTGGAAAACAAGAAATCCCAATTAGCCGAGCTGCAGAAGCACATAACCGACACGGAAAGGGCCCTGGCCCGATGGGATGACCAGATTCAGCAGCATAAATTCAGGCTCAAGGAATATGAAGAGGTAATAGCCCAGCGTACCACCATAGAAGATAGGTATGCCCAATTTACCGAAGTCAAGTCCCTCTGTGACGAGTTTGAGAGCAAATTCAGACAATCGGTCAATTTGGAAAGGCAGAAGACACAGCTGGAAGACAAAATAAGAAATGCCGGGCAGAACCTGCTCACAGAGCACGCTGTGACTCAAAACAAAATAGGTGAGCTGGAACTCAGGGCACAAAAATTACCCTCACTCAAAAATGAGCTACAGCAACTCCAGTCCCAACGGCAGCAGTTAACCGACGCTGAAGAAACACTGCGGGGTAAAAGACAGGTCAGCCAAGAGTTACAATCCTGTATTCAATACCTAGAAGCTAATAAATCCCAGCAGGAACAGGAACTAAAGGAGATAGAAGAAAAGCTCAGTCTACTGTTGACCCAGAAGGAAGCCAAATGCCCCCTATGCGATGCTGAGTTGGGCGTCGACGGGCTAAAGCGAATTGAAACAAAGTATGCCGACGAAAGGAGCAGCAAATCCGACTCCCTACAGTCAAACCAGAGCCAGCTAGCCAGTAAGAAGATAGAGCTCAAAGCAATGGAAGCCGAGCTAGCCCAGCTAGAAACCAAGCTGAATCAGGAAAAGGCTTCGGCACAGAGTAAAGCCAGTATCCTCAACCAGGCAATCTCTGAAGCTGAAGAGGCTTCCAACAAGCTCGACGAGGAAAGAAAGAGGCTGACTGACATCGAACAGCAACTAGCCAAGAGGGACTTCGCTTCTACCGAGCAACAGGCACTGAGCGAGTTTGAAGCTGAACTGGCCAAACTCGGCTATGATTCACAGCAGCACGAACAGGTGAGACAACGGCTAACTAGCCTAGAACAATACGAAAAACCCAAGCGAAAGCTGGAAGAGGCCGACAGGTTCATCAACCGGGAGAAGGAGACTCTATCTCGCACCGAGGAAGCCACCCAAGAGCTACACCACAGCCTAGAGGTTGATAACCAAAAAGGACAAAACCTGAGCGAAGAACTCAATCTCTACTCCCAGCTAGTTGACGAACTAACGCAGGCTGAAACTGAATACCAATGGCTAACCGATTCAGCCAAGCAAGCCCAGGAGATAATGTGGAGAGCCAAGGCGAAGCTCCAGCACTGCTCCGAATTAGAGATGAAGGCAAGAGAAAAGGAAGGACTACTAGCTCAAATCTCAAAACAGGAAAAAATCTATAGAGACCTCACCCAGGCTTTCGGCAAAAAGGGGATACAGGCCCTGCTCATTGAGACAGCCCTTCCCGAGATTGAAATTGAGGCTGATAGATTACTAGGACGTATGACCGACAACAGAATGCATGTGAAGATAGAAACCCAACGGGAAACGAAAAAAGGGGAACTACAGGAAACTCTTGATATTAATATCTCAGACGAGCTAGGAACACGAAATTACGAAATGTTTAGCGGCGGTGAAGCCTTCCGCATTAACTTTGCCATTCGTATTGCTCTATCCAGGCTGCTAGCCCGACGAGCCGGAGCACCACTCCCCACCCTGGTCATTGATGAAGGCTTCGGCACTCAAGACAATACCGGAATTGAAAAGCTCAAAGAGGCGATAAACTCGATTCAAAACGACTTTGACAAGATTCTGGTCATCACACATATCGAGGAACTTAGAGACGCCTTCCCCAGCCGCATTGATGTTGTCAAAACCGCTTCAGGCTCAACAGTTTCAATAAGCTAGCCAACTAGAGACCAAGGTCAGCGGCAATCTCCTTCATTGCCGTCAACCCCAGTTCAATAAACTCACCGAGCTCGAGTTCGATTTCACTACACTGGGATATTTGCTGCCTGTTTACACCAGCGGCAAAGCTCTTCTCCTTAAACCGCTTCCCCACCGACCTAGCCTCAAGCCCGGCCAATTTCTTATCCGGCCGAACCAGAGCAGCAGCCATAATCAAGCCAGTCAACGGGTCAGCACAGAATAGAGCTCTGTCAAGCTTCGTTCCCAGCGGAACACCGTGATCTGGATTATGGCACAGGATAGCATGAGCTATAGCATCGCTAGCTCCCAACTCCTTAGCCAAGTCAGCCCCCAGTTTGCTATGGCTGTTCATATCCCCCTGAGTAAGCTCGACATCAATATCATGCAGCAAGCCGGTAAGCCCCCACTCCTCCTCATCCTCACCAAACCGCCTGGCTAGAGCCCGCATAACTGCCTCGGTAGCCAGCATATGCCTCACCAGATTCTCATCCTCCACACCAGCTCTAACTGAATCAAGGGCTTCTTTACGAGTCATTTCTCCCTCCTTCCTTGCAAATCGCCCTCAAACGCAAAACTAAGGCAATACCTATAACATTAACAGCGATACAAGCTAAGAAAGCTAGATGATAGCTACCAGTTATGTCAAATATGTGACCCGTCAGGAGAGGGCCAACAGCACCCCCCGACGTCCCGCCAAAGACGAGAACGCCAAAAATCGCACCGTGTGCCCGTAGTCCAAATAAATCAGCCGTCAAAGGCGCCTGCATAGTTGCCAAACCCCCATAGCCCAAACCAAAAACAGCGGCAAACAAATAAAACATCCACAATTCTTTTGACCCCAACAGCCAGGTTAAAGCCACTGCCATCAGTATAAAGCAGATGATAACAACCGGCCTATTGCCAATTTTATCACCAGCGTTCCCCAGTACAAGTCTACCGACAATACTTAGCCCACCGATGGTAGTTAAGATAATAGCCGCATCAGCTGCTGAAATTCCTATGTCAATAGCACGAGGTACGATATGCACCATAATAGCATTTGGGGAGAAACAATAACAAAAAAATATTGCCCAGAGTATCCAGAACCGCCTGGTATGAATCGCCTCGCGAAGAGAAGACCCTCCGGTTCCCAAGTTCAGGTCCTTTTCCTCCACCCTATCTGCCCCATCTGGCAACTGCCCCTTCTGAGCCGGGGAGAGCCTTAGAAACTGGGCAGCCAACACAAGTAAAACTAGAGCAAAGCCCCCTATGGCAACACAGGCCCAGCGCCAGCCATAGCCAAAGATAAGCCAGTTAGCTACCAGGGGTGTAACTACTATACCCAGACCTATCCCGGAAACGACGATGCCCGTCACCAGGCTCCTCCTCCTGACAAACCATCGGGCTACCGTAGACAGCATTGGAACAAAACAACCACTGAAGCCAATGGCTATGATCACTCCATAGAACAAATATAACTGCCAAAGAGCATGAACCTGTGACATCAACAGATAGCCCAAACCTAAGAAGCACCCGCAGAATGTCAAAACTAGCCTGGGACCGAATCTGTCATTCAGGCTACCCATGATGATAGCCAGAAAACCCCCCAGCATCAGATACAGTGAGTAGGCACCCGAGGTCTCCGCTCTAGTCCAACCAAACTCCGTCTGCAGTGGGTTAAAAAAGACACCAAAGCTATATGTTAACCCATACACTATCGTCATAACGAAAAAAACAACCACAACTATAATATAGCCGTAGAAAAACCTGGGTTTCGCACTCTCAATCATTATTAATTCTCCTCAGAGGGACAACAGCATAGCCGGCCATCCTGATTCAAGCACAGAGACTTTTACCAGCGATTGTACTACGTACCACCTTCTTTTAACAGCCCTCTACCGTACCTGGCAACGGTAAAGAAAGCCCGCAAATGTCTCGCGCCAGCCCTTTATCATCCACACCAAACCCAACCGAACCAAGGCATTCCTCATAAGTCATTGCTCACTCCCTTCTTGCGAACGGGTCTCAAGAATAAAGCTAGGGCAACACCTATAACGCCGGCAACAATTAAGATAATGATTGCCAGGTCATAACTACCAGTTACATCAAATATACTACCCGCTAGAACCGGGCCAACAAATCCACCAATAGCAGTTGTAAAAACAGCAGTACCCAGAATCGTACCCTGTGAACGAATCCCGAACAGCTCAGCCACTATTGGTGAAATGAGGGTGAAAACACCCCCGTGGGCAAAACCATACAGGACAGCGAATAGATAAAACGCCCACAATTCTTTGGCTGATTGCAGCCAGACTAAGGCGACCAGCAATATGATCAAGCAGATAAATAGTGACCTGTTATTCCCGATTATGTCGCTAATGCCACCCATTACTAATCTACCAACAATACTTACTCCCCCAATAATAGCCAGGACCCCAGCAGCGCTTGCTGCCGAAATACCAAGGTCAATTGCGTGAGGAACAATATGAACCAAAACAGTAAGTGAGCAGAAACCAACCACGAGGTATATAGCACCAACTATCCAAAATTGCCCGGTGTGAACTGCCCTGTGAAGAGATAATCCTTCCTCTGGCAAACTTAAACTACCAAAGGCTAATTCATTACCTGCACTCGATAGTTGCTTTCTACGACCTGGGGCTTGCCGCAGTAACTGGGCAGCTGAGACGAGTAACACAAGAGCCACTATACCTAGAGTAAAATAGGTAGTACGCCAGCCGTAAGCAAAGATGAGCCCGCTTGCCATCATGGGTATAACCAATATGCCCAAGCCTGTACCAACCTTGGCAATCCCGGTCATTATTCCACGCTTCTTAGTAAACCATCTAGCTATCGTAGCTAGTGGCAAAACATCCATCCCGCTTATGCCGAGGGCAAGAATCACTCCGTAGAACAGATATAACTGCCAAAGAGAATTAACCTGCGACATCAACAGAAAGCCTAAACCGGCAAAGAAGCCACAGCCCGTCATAACTATCCTGGGGCCAAATCTGTCATTCAGGTTGCCTATAATGAGAGCCAGGAAACCTCCCAGAATAAAGGATAACGATGCAGCTCCTGAAATCGTAGCCCGTGACCAGCCGAACTCATCTAATAATGGATTAAAGAAAACACCAAAGCTTTGGTATACACCCCAAACCACCCCTTGGATAACAAAGGATGCCACCACCACAATATAGCCATAGAAAAACTTTGGTTTCATACTCTTAACTAACCCTAAATCCCCCTAAGGGCAACGACACAGCCAGTCCTCCTGCTTCAAGTACAGAGATTTGCTAGCGATTATACTACTTGCCATCTTCTTTTAACAGCCCCCCCTCCGAATTTGGCAACAGCAAAGGAAGCCTGCTCATTATGCTCCCACTAAAAAAGCACAGCCCTCAGTTATCTCTGTAAAATTGACAATTGAGCTGGCGCTCCTTAAACTAACCTTATCTATGGCATACACTGAAGCTACGGGACACCAGCTGGCTGAGCTACTCAAGGGATATGATGCCGATTATATAGAGGCTCACCTTGAGGAGAGCCAGACCAGTCGTATTGTCTATCGGGGTCGAGAACTGGAGTCCATCAGCAAGGCAAATGCCATCGGGGGGAACGTGCGAGCCCTAGTAAGAGGTGGCTGGGGTTTTGTCAGCTTTGAAAACCTGAGTGACTCACCGAGCCGGGTAGAACTAGCAGTAAAGCAGGCCCAGGCTGTAGCCAATAGAGAGAGCCAACTGTCTCAGGTAGAACCGGTAATAGATACAGTCCCAAGCAACATAGATAAGAATCCAGTAGATATGCCCCTGGCCAATAAGAAGCAGCTACTGGATGAATATAATGATATTATCTGGAGCACACCGAAGCTCCAAACCTCAATTATAGGCTACGGCGACTGCCGTAAAAAGACCATCTTTGTAAACTCGCTGGGTAGCCATATTGAGCAGGAAAGGGCAGATATCACCCTGCGCCTGACGGCTATAGCTGCTGACGGCAACGAGGTGCAGCAATCAGGATTGAGTCTGGGGAGCAATGGTGATTTTAGCTCGATCCAGGGGCTCCACCAACAGGTAGAGCAGATGGCACAGCGGGCCGTGGAGCTACTATCCGCCCCACAGGTAAACGGGGGGGAATATACCGTAGTCCTAGACCCGGTTCTGGCCGGTGTTTTTACCCATGAAGCCTTCGGGCATTTATCAGAAGCCGACTTCGTCTATGAAAACGACCACATGCGTGAAATCATGGTTCTGGGCAGGAAGTTCGGTGGCACCGAGCTCAACATCGTGGATACCGCAGCTCTACCCGGGTTGCGAGGTAGCTACAAGTATGACGATGAAGGCGTGCCAGCATCCAAAACCTACCTTATTCGGGAGGGCAAGCTGGTCGGCAGACTCCACTCCAGGGAAACCGCCGCCAGGATGAAAGAAAGTCCCACAGGCAATGCCAGGGCTATCAATTATCGCTACCCTCCCATTGTCCGCATGACTAACACATATATTGAGCCAGGCTCAGCATCCTTCGATGACATAATAGGCGATATCAAAGAGGGAGTGTATGCCAAGAACTGGTATGGAGGCACAACCAGTATGGAGATGTTCACCTTCTCCGCTGGAGAAGCCTATATGATTCGCAACGGCAAGCTCGCTGAGGCGCTACGACCGGTAGTGCTTACCGGCAATGTGTTCACTACCCTTAACAACATAGACGCCATTGGCAATGACCTGGAGATGAACCAGGGAGGCGGTTGCGGCAAGGGGGCACAATCACCCTTGCCGGTTACCAATGGCAGCCCGCATATCAGAATCCACCGTTGCTTGGTCGGAGGCAGATGAGTGGAAAATATCCTCACCCAAGCCAAAAGCATAGCCGAGGAGGCCGAGGTCTTTATGGTCTCCTCAGAGCAAACCCCGGTTCAATTTGAAGCCAACCGCCTGAAGCATATTCAGAGCAAGCAAAGTACGAGCGTGGCTCTGCGTATTGTCAGGCGAGGCAAGATAGGCTATGCAACTACCACCAAGGCAGATGACAGCCAGAGCCTCATAAATAATGCCGTGGAAACGGCCCAGTTTGGCATGGCAGCCAGGTTTGAACTCCCCCCACCGACCACCTACCCCCAGATTGAGGTCTTTGACCCTGACGTAGAGTCTATACCCACAGAGGAAATGGTCAGGCTCGGCAGAGAGCTTATAACCACGATTACCAGCCACACACCAAACATCGTGTGCGAAGCTGGAGTAACCAAGAGCATAGTATCAGTCCGTATTATGAATTCCCGCGGCGGACAGGCAAGCTACAGACAGACAACCTTTAGCCTGGGTATCGAGGGCAGCGTCATCAATGGCACCGATATGCTATTTGTAGGCGAAAGTCAGAGCTCATGCCACCCACTACTAGAGCCTAAAGTCATAACTGATGCCGTACTCCAGCAGCTTGAGCTAGCCAGAAACCGAGCCTCAGTAGCAACCAAACCACTACCTGTGATTTTCACCCCCAACGGGGTAGCCAGTACCCTAATCCTACCCCTGATGACAGCCTTCAATGGCAAAACAATCCTGGAAGGGGCTTCACCTATAGGAAACAAACTGGGGCAGGCAGTTTTTGATGAAAAGTTATACCTGTGGGACGACCCCACCATAGCCTACCGTCCGGAAAGCCGTCCCTGTGACGATGAGGGTATACCCAGCCAGCGCACCCCGCTTATTGAGCAGGGGGCTGTAGCCGGTTTTCTATACGATTTGCAAACCGCTGCCCTGGCTCGTACACAAAGCACCGGTAACGGCAGCAGGAGCCGCGACGGACTACCCGCCCCCTCACCCAGTGCCTTTGTTATCGCCCCGGGTAACACTACCTTCAATGAAATGGTAAAAGATATGAAGGAAGGATTGGTCATTGAGCAACTCATGGGAGCCGAACAGGGCAACATCCTGGGCGGCGATTTCAGCGGCAATGTACTGCTGGGTTACAAAGTGGAAAGTGGTAAAATAGCAGGCAGGGTTAAAGATACCATGGTCTCGGGAAATGTCTACCAGCTACTCAAGCAGATTACAGCTATCGGCAGCGAAGCCAAGTGGGTGGGGGGCTTTCTCAACACCCCACACCTCTACTGCCCCGGCCTGTCAGTGGCTAGCAAGTGAGGATATTCAGATGTGTAACCAATACTACAAGGAGTTTCTAGTGAAGCGGCTAATAGCCACTACGGACAGCAAAGGGTTGATGTGACTGAAGGCAAAACAGATAAAAAAATTTGGGGAAACGAATCCTATCTGGGTAGCTTTGAATCGTTTTTCGTGTTATGTCAACCAAAATGGGCAGCAGTCAAATAAGAGGACACGAGGCATGAAGTTAGAAGGGGTTATTTACTGCGGGGATAATCTCATGGGTAGGTGGCGAGTAAGTAGCTGCTCCAGTAATTGAGGTGATAAGCAGGTTGAAGTGGTTTTATGTTATTGAGGGTTAAAGAGGGGCGAAGTCCCTCGGGTAAAATCCCCCTTAGTCCCCCTTTCGCAAAGGGGGAGAACTTCTCCCTTTCTTAAAAGGGAAAACAAGAGGAATTTGAGTAAGAGGATAGAGGAAACAGGGTTATCCAATAAAACCTGAAAGGAGAGGTAGAATGAAAGGCTTAGTCAAGATTCACGCCCGGCCAAAGCTTAACTCGCCTAACCTGCTGGCAGCCTGGCCCGGCGTCGGCAATGTATCAATAATAGTGGCTACATATCTGGAGAGGAAGCTGAACTTCAAGAGGCTTGCAGAAATCGAGGCACCACACTTCTTCGACCCCATCGGGGTAGTAGTCAGAGATAATATGGTTGAGGCACCACAGTTCCCCCAGAGCAAGTTCTACTACTGGAAAAATGAAGGCGGGGGGAGTGATGTAATATTATTCATCGGCGACGACCAGCCGTCCGCCAAGGGATATGAGTTAGCTAACTGCGTCCTTGATGTCGGGCTAAATTTCAAGGTCAAGCGGATATACACCTGTGCCGCAGCTCTTACCCGCATTCACCATACAGAGCAACCCAGAGTCTGGGGAATAGCCACCAGCCAGCAGGCGGCAGGGGACCTAAAAAGGTATGACCTGGCACAAAGGGGCAACCTGCAAATCGCAGGCCTGAACGGACTGCTGCTGGGCGTAGCCAAAGAGCGGGATATTGAAGGCGTCTGCCTGCTGGGCGAGGTGCCCATGTACGCCACCCGAATACAGAATCCAATGACCGCTCTGGCTATAATCAAGCCCCTAACCGAGATACTGGATATTAAAGTTGACACCGACGAGCTAGCGCAGTTAGCCAGTGAAACCAGGGAAAAACTGAAGCAGGTAGCTGCTGAGGCCATGGGAGAATACATAGACTATTTTACCGAGCCTATATGGGAACAGGGAGAAGAAGAGGACGAGGAGTAAGAATCACTACCCCCGTAATGCCGATACCTTCTGAGGAAACTATACCCTTGAGAGCTACATGATTACTGGCAGTAAAATCAGGCTTCGTGATAAAAGATTAGCCGATGCCCTAGATGATTACACCTGGCAAACAGACCCCGAACTAGCCCGACTCGATGCCACCCCTTTACTAACCATCACCTTCACTCAATATCTATCAGCCTATGCCAACACACTGCTCCACCCACCCCCGACCAGACACCAGCTCGCTATAGAGATACCGATTAACAAGCACATCGGCAACTGTGAATACTACAGCATTGACAAGACCAAGAATGAAGCCGAGCTGGGCATTATGATTGGCAACCCTAAATACTGGGATAAAGGTTATGGCACCGATGCAGTAACCACCCTGGTAAACCATATCTTCTGCCAGACAACCCTCGAACGTATCCACCTGAAGACCCTGAAGCTGAACGGACGAGCTCAAAAGTGTTTCAAAAAGTGTGGTTTCACCCCATACGGGCACCTGAACAAGGGCAAATCCAGCTTCATCCTGATGGAGATAAATCGTAAACAGTGGCAAGAACAACTAGGAGAAGCTACTGGTGCGTAGTCTCCAGCGCCAGCTTATCCATCTCAAGCTGTACCGGTATGGGGTAATCCCCGGTGAAGCAAGCCAGACAAAAAATATCCCTGGGTAAAGCTACCGCTTTAATCAGCCCTTCAATACTCAGATAGCCCAGTGAATCAGCACCGATAAAGTCCCTGATCCCAGGTATGGTCTTCTGAGCCGCAATTAACTCCCAGCGGCTAGCCATATCCACACCAAAGAAGCAAGGGTAACGGATAGGCGGGGCGCAGATACGCATATGCACCTCTTTAGCCCCGGCCCTTCTCAGCAACTTAACCACCTGAGGAGTGGTGGTTCCACGAACAATGCTATCATCAATCACCACCACCCGCTTGTTATCCAGCATCTGGGGCAAGGGGTTAAACTTCAGCTTGACACCGAGGTCCCTTATTCGCTGGTCAGGTTCAATAAAGGTACGCCCGACATAGCGGTTCTTAAGCAACCCTTCTGCCAGGAGTATATTGGAACTGCGAGAATAGCCAATACTGGCAGTAGTAGCTGAATCAGGTACACCCATAACCAAATCAGCATCCACTGCATGCTCCTCAGCCAGTCCCGCCCCCATAGCCAGCCGCGCTGAATAGAGCAACCGATTGTTAATTACACTATCGGGACGAGCAAAGTAGATATACTCAAAGATACACAGCGCCCTTCTGCTCACCTCTTCCCGGTAGCTACTGACGCCATTCTCGTCAATAGAGACTATCTCTCCCGGTTCAATCTCCCGGACAAAGCTGGCTCCAATATGGTCAAGGGCACAGCTTTCCGAGGCTATAACCCAGCCGCCATTGATAGTCCCCAGGCACAGCGGGCGCACCCCAAACGGGTCGCGAACCCCAAATAGGGTGTTGTTGGTCAAAATTACCAGAGAATACGCCCCCTGAAGCCGGTGCATAGCGTATCTTATCCTGTCTACCCAGGTTTTCTCCGGGGAGGAGAGGATGAGTTTAGCGATAACCTCAGTATCGGTAGAGGTAAGAAAGGTATAACCCTGTTCAGAGAGCTCATTATACAAATGCTCGGCATTGACAAGGTTCCCGTTGTGGGCTATGGCCATAGCCTTTGAGCCCTTACCCACTACAATAGGCTGGACATTGGTTATCCGACTAGAGCCTCTAGTGGAGTAGCGGTTATGACCAATGGCCATATCCCCAGCAAGCTGAGATAACGAATCCTCACCGAAAACCTGGGATACCAACCCCATACCGGCATGAACCTGGAGCTTTTTGCCATCAGTAGCAGCAATGCCGGCACTTTCCTGACCGCGGTGCTGAAGAGCAAAGAGAGCGAAAAAGGTAAGTCGAGCTACATCCTCGTTGGGGGAATAAATACCAAAAACTCCACAAGATTCGTGCAAATTTGCCCGCCTCTCAATTAACTGCGACTAACTCCACCCAGTAAATTATAAAACATTTCCCTCTTGCGGGTCAATTTTCAGCACGGGACTTCAGCCAGCCGATAACGGTAGACATTGCCTGCTCACTCTGCCGTAACCCGTGCCCAGCCCCGTCAACTACAACCAGCTGTTTGGGCTCCCCTGCCCTATCATACAGCCTACGAGCATGTCCCACCCCCACCACATCATCCTGGCTACCATGAACCAGCAACAAGGGTCTGGGGGCAATTCCAGACACATGGCTAATAGGGCTAACCAGCCCGAAACCACCAAACCACTCCTCAACCGACCGCGGGAAACCATCGTCCCTGATGGCACCAATGCTGCGAAAGTGGTCAACAACTGTCTGTGCCTTATCGGCACTGGGGAAGAAGTCAAACTCCGCCGGACAGGCACAGGCTACCACAGACGACACCCTCTTATCCTGTGCGGCTACATATACCGAGACAGCAGCCCCGCCACTAAAGCCGAGAAGCGACAGATGAGACCTGCTCACCCCAGTCAGGGCACATAGATAATCAATAACAGCCCTCAGATCCCTGGCCCAGCCCAGAATGTCAAGGTTCCCCCCGCTGGCCCCGGCCCCCCTGAAGTTAAGAATAAATGCCGCCAAGCCCTGCCGACAAACCTTTTCCGCCAGCAGAGGATAACCCCCATCATCAGGAGCAGGCCTACCGGATGGAATGCCGTGACAGATACAAACTGTAAGTTCTGGACTGCGGTCTCCATCACCAGGCAGGTAAAGCTGACCGGAGAGGGTCAAACCATCAACCTCTAGCGTCACAATCTCTTTGAACATTATGTCGACTTACCTGCCAGCGAACGAACACAGGGATATCAGCTCGTTGTTTTAATAATATGTAGATTCAAGCCTGTTAAGCTACCTTTTATTCAGTGCCAAGCTGATTGCTTCGACGAATTCCTCCGGCTTCTGAGAGCCGAATAATAACTTCTCTCCGCTTGAAAACTTCAGTTGCACTCCACGATTACCGTATACATTATAAGCCTTACCCGCATGACCATATCGGATTCCCCAACCGCCGTAATCCCTCAGAGCACTGTAAGCTCGCACCTCATATCCAACAATACCTTCGAGTCTTATTCTGCGAAAGGAGAGGTGAAACGGGAAGAACCGATAATAAATGCCATCACTGCGAACCTCCGTTGCCAGACTCGCCTTGTAGAAGGCTATCGGGAGGCCGAAGCCGAAGACAATCACGATAACTATCAAAACAGCATCCGGGGACGGGTTGTTCCCAAAAGGCTCCCCCAGAAAGAGCTGTTGTATCATAGACCATATCGAAACAAGAGACACAGCAAGGATTAGAACCCAGAGCCATATCTGACGGAAATGCTGAACCTCACGGTACAGTATATTGGTATTGACATCCGACACCTTAGCCTCCTGACCTCTACCAGACCATGCTGACAAGAAGAACTACAACAATCCCCTATGCCTTAACCCCTGCAAACCACCCCACTGAATATTCAGGACACAATACCAATGGACTTTACCTACCACTGAACAAACATGAGGATGTCTGTGTTTTCATGCGTACGTTGCAGTGGCATAGAAGCAAGCTATTTCTTTCTTGCAATTGCCACATTAACTATACCCAAGACACCAATCGCAATTGCTGGCCCAATCGTATTATTAGACAAGAAAGTCCACACTGCAAATGCGATGCAAAGCAATCCCACAATTAGTCGGTCTTTTCTCATTTCCGTCTGGTTCGTGCCTACTCACCACTGAACGAACATGGGCATGATAACATGGATATAGTTATCTGCCCCCACGGGACGGATAACACCCGGGCTTGATGGATTGGTGATTTCCAGAACTACCTGCGACTCATGAAGTATACCAAGCACATCGGTCAGGTACTTACCGTTAAAAGCAATCTTTGACTCTTCGCCCTCAACAGTAGCATCAATCTCACCGACGTCATCACCTACCTCCTCTGAGCGAGCCGAAATGGTCAACTTGCCCGATGCCGGTTCACTCCCCG